>JAFGTI010000100.1 GCA_016934175.1 Acholeplasmataceae bacterium
CCAAAAAAAGGAGAAACAAAATGCCAGTATCAATCAAAATCAAGCATGATTCTGTTGGATTGAGATTAGATCATTTTTTATTAGAACATTATTATAAAGACCAGAGTCGTAGTTATGTTCAAAATGCAATTAAAGAAGGTTTTGTCTTAGTTAATGAACAAAAAGTTAAAACAGGCTACACTTTAAAATTAGATGATTATATACACATAGAGATCAAAGAAGTTAAACCACTGGATTTAGAAGCGGTTAATCTTGATTTGGACATTATATATGAGGACGATGACTTACTTGTTATTAATAAACCTCAAGGCATGGTAGTTCATCCTGCATCTAGTTATCATGAACCCACTCTTGTTCATGGACTTTTATATCAGATTGATGAATTAAGCTCAATAAATGGTGTTGCAAGACCAGGAATTGTCCATAGGATTGATAAAGACACATCTGGATTACTAGTTGTTGCTAAAAACGATTTTACTCATCAAGCACTTAGCCATGATTTATCTGAACATAATATTGTTAGAGAATATCTTGCACTTGTTTATGGTAAATTTATCGAAAATGAGGGGACAATTGATGCACCAATTGACAGGCATCCAAAAAATCGCTTGAAAATGACGGTGAAAAGTGGCGGCAAGCCAGCAAAAACTCATTTTAAGGTTTTAGATAGGTTTGAATTATACACTTTGTTATCTTGCACACTTGAAACTGGTAGAACACATCAGATTCGAGTGCATATGGCTTATATCAATCACCCTGTAGTTGGTGACCCCATCTATGGACCTAAAGATGTTATTGGAACAACTGGACAGTTTTTGCACGCAAAAAAACTCAGTTTTTTCCATCCGACAAAAAAAGAGCATATGACATTTAATGCCGATATGCCCAAAGAATTCCAAGATTTTTTAAATAAACTTATGTCAGATTCTGCTTAGTTACATTTTTGAAATTCATTTTTGCAACCAAAGATAGAATCTTTATTCCTTTTGTATCATAAATATTTTTAACCATTTCATCAACTTCTTTACCTGCACCCTTAAGCAAAGTTGTACTTAGCTTTCTACTATACTCATCCATTTTAACTAAGAATGCATAACGAGCGATAATAGAAGCAGCTGCAACACTAAGATGAACTTGTTCAGCTCTTACATGAAATTCAATATCTCTATAAATAAGGGTTTCATCTTTAATATAATTAAAGTATAATTGGGGTGTGCAAAATTGGTCAACGATGACAGCAACTGGTGTTTTAAGTTTTGAAGAAGTCTTAATAATTGCCTGATTGTGTAGTAAAGCTTTAATTTTATTTAGATTATAACCTTTAGCAACGAGTTCATTATATTTTTTAGGTGGAAGAATTAGTAAGGAATGGACTAATTTCTTAGCAATCGTTGGAGCAATTGAAATAATTGTTTTATCACTCATGTTTTTGGAATCGCGTACGTTTAGACTTTCTAAATACGCGATGTCACTTGTTGAAGCGTATAATGCACATACAACGATAGGTCCAAATACATCCCCAGTACCCACTTCATCAGATCCGATGGCTTGATAGTCTTCTCGATTTAAATGGCTTTTAATGGAAACAAGCTCATGAGTAACCTCTTTACCTTGTAATAAAACTTTGCCAGTTTTATAAGCTAATATATCAATGCCATTATGTTCAGCATGAAAAAGCAAATAGGGATTCGTATCCTCTACTTGATGATATTGGTAAACCTTATTTAATTTTTCTAATTCTTGATCATTGACTGAAATTGTGTAATGCTTCATCTAATATCTCCTATACGTTTATATTATACCATATTTTTTTAGAAAAAGGTGTCCTTTATGCGCTTTATGATGAAACCACTTGAATTAAATCAAATCCTTGACATGATTGCTCAATATGCGAAATCAGATACGGTAAAAAATGAAATTTTGAGTTTGGAACCGATGACAGATATTGATGTAATCAATGAAGGATTGAACGAGACAAATGATATGACTATGCTTATCTTGAGAGCAGGTCTTTTACCTTTTTTAGAAGATTATGATATCCATGAATTATTAAGTTATGCAAGCCTAGAAAGGGTTTTTTCAATACAGGAATTGCTATATATTCGTCTATTTTTATTAATGGAAAGAGACATTATTAGATACTATAAAGAATTGGATAAATTGAAAATCAATTCAGAATCAATTCAAAAATATTTTAGTGCATTGCATTCACATTTATCACTTCTTAATTATATCCAATCGAAAATGGATGAAGATGGACAAATACTAGATAGTGCTACACCTGAACTAACTAGAATAAGAAAAGACTTGAATCGTTATGATAAGCAACTACAAGATAAGCTTCAAAAATGTCTCACAGATTATAGTTCATATTTAAATGAGTTTGTTATTGTGATGAGAAATGATCGTTTTTGTATTCCTGTGAAAGATGCTTATAAAAATAAAATTAAAGGTGTCGTTCATGATATGTCTGCTAGTAAACAAACTGTTTACATTGAACCAGAAGCCACACGTCAAATCACAGCTCAGCTTGAACAATTAAAAGTTGAAGAAGTGAAAGAAATACAAAAAATTATTGCCTTATTAAGCGAAGAAGTCAATCATGCATATTTAAGTCTTAAGGATAATTTAGATGTTTTTCTAGCCTTAGATTTTATCACTTCAAAAGCCAGATATGCCCTAACGATTAAAGGGATTAAACCAGAAATAAACAGTGAGGGCTACATTTCATTAATTAAAGCTAGACATCCATTACTAGATCAAGAAACAGCAGTACCCATTACTTTAGAATTAAATAAAGAGTTTAAGACTTTACTAATTACTGGACCTAATACTGGAGGAAAAACTGTTGCATTGAAGACCGTAGGTCTATTGACCATGATGACGCAATGTGGATTATTAATACCTGCCAGTGAAGCCTCTAAAGTAGCTATATTTAATCAAATATTTGCTGACATTGGTGATGAGCAATCTATTATGCAATCGTTATCTACTTTTTCTTCACATTTGACAAAAATCATTGCGATGATAGAAAATGTAAAAGATAATGCTTTGGTTCTACTCGATGAATTAGGAAGTGGTACTGATCCTAACGAAGGTGTATCTTTAGCTATTGCTATTTTAAATGCATTTAAACCATACGATATTAGAATGATGGTTACGACTCATTACTCCGAATTGAAAAGTTATGCTTATGAGCAAGCAAATATGGGAACAGCGAGTGTTGCTTTTGATAAAAAGACATTGAAACCACTATATTATCTTCAGATGGGAACAACAGGATCCTCACATGCATTTTTAATCGCGAGAAGACTTGGATTAAAAGAAGAAGTTGTTGCTGATGCTGAAACAATTTATCAAGGCAGACAAACTGATCTTGCAAAAGTCATGGAAAAATTAAATGATGAAATGCTTTACATAGAAAAACAAAAAGAAAATTTGGCTGAAGAAATCACATTAAATAGAAAAGCTAAACAGGAATATCAACTTTCAAAAGAAAAATTATTGTCTGAACAAGATCGAATCATTGAGTCCATTAAAGAAAAAGAAGAGAAAAAATGGAATAATCTTAAAGATGAAGCAAGAGAAATGATTATTGAACTACAGAAAAAGAATGATTTGTCAAAGCCTGAAATTGCACAATTAAAATATAAATTAAATCAATCCAATGAGTTGCATAGAATTCAATTATTTGATGATGAATTGCATGTCAATGATCAAGTTTTCATTTTGCCTTATCAGCAATACGGCAAAATAAAATCAATAAAAAATGATGAATATGAAGTTACATTTGGGAAATTCAATTTATGGTTTAAAACATATGATTTACGGAAAGAAAATACAAAAAAAGAGCCTACTAAAGCTACTAAAGTAGTTTCTTCAAATATTGGAGAAACACCTGCTAGGACAGGAAAATACGAACTTGATCTCAGAGGTTATAGATTTGAAGAAGTGAAAGATGCGATAGATCAAACAATTGATTCTGCACTATTATCTGGTTTAATGACTATAAGAATAATCCATGGTTTTGGGAGTGGTGCAGTAAGAAAAGCAGTTTATGATTATATTAAATCGTCACCATATATTAAGTCTCATCGTTTTGGTGGGGAAGGTGAAGGACTTAACGGCGTAACAATTATTACTCTAAAATAGTGCAAATGGCTTGATAAATTCAAGCTTTCAGCATATAATAAGACTTGAAAAATTAATAAAGAAATGAGGAAAATTTAATGAATGATTATCAAGGACAACCTTATCAAGATGTAATCGGTCAACAGGGATTAGTAGTTGTACAATATTATGCAACTTGGTGTGGACCATGTAAAATGTTGAAACCAGTTTTAGAAGCATTAAGTTCAGAAATGACAGATTCAAAATTTTATCGTGTCGACATTGACCAATTTAGAAATCAAGCAGTTGAAGCAGGTATTCGTAGTGTACCAACAGTTGTACTTTACAAAGATGGAGAAGAAGTTGATCGTCAAAGTGGTTACCAACCAAAAGAAAGAGTAGCAGCTTGGATGAACCAATTTAAATAATTAAAGCACGCAAGTGCTTTTTTTATTATCTAAAATAGCGTATAATATGAGTTGGTGATTCAATGAACGGATTCTTATTAATAGATAAACCTCAAGGTATGACATCTCATGATGTTGTATCCAAAATCAAAAGGAAGTTCCACTTAGATAAAGTGGGACATACAGGAACACTAGATCCATTTGCAAGTGGTCTTTTAATATTATGTATTGGTAAAGCAACAAGACTTTCATACCTTTTTTCAAATCTTGATAAAACTTACCGTGGAACCATTAAATTTGGTGTTCATTATGATACATTTGATATTACTGGAACAAAACTAAAAACTGACAATAAAGAAATTATACAAGAATTAGTTGAAAAAGAAATGAAAAACTTAACAGGCTCCTATGAGCAACTACCTCCTATGTTTTCAGCAATTAAAATTAATGGTAGAAAATTATATGATCTTGCAAGAGAAGGTAAAGAAGTAGAAAGAGAAAAAAGACATGTAAAAATCCATGCTTTTCATATCATAGATAAAATTGATGATAAAACGTATGAATTTTTCACTTCAGTTTCGAAAGGGACGTATATTAGATCGCTAGCTGTTGACCTAGCAGAGCGCTTAGATACATGTGCAGCTTTAGAGACACTCACACGTCTTTCAGTAGGAAAATATGATTTAAATCATGCAAAAACAATAGAAGAAGTCACAAAAGATGATATGATAACATTAGAAACATACTTTAAAAAATTTCCCACTATTATGTTAAATGATTATATGATCAAACTAGTAAAAAATGGTGTTTATCTTGATGAAAGACAAATTATTACAGATCAACCATTTATAGTTTGTGACCAAAATAATGAAATGATAGCATATTACGAAGTTGTCAATCAATATCAATATAAACCAATCATTGTTTTTTAGGAGCACTTATGAAAATCATCTCAGCAAATTTCAAATTAATACAAAATGATGATCCAATTACGCTAACCATGGGTAATTTTGATGGCTTGCATTTGGGACACCAACAGCTTATTAAAAAGACACTTTCATATACTGATACTAAGCATGCTGTACTTACTTTTGATCCACATCCATCATCAGTATTGCGCAAGCAGCCTTTTCGCACATTGACTCAAAAAAATGATAAAATTGAGCTTTTATCAAGATATAAATTGGATTTTGTATTCATCGTTGATTTTAACGTTGAGTTCTCATATTTAAACGTCGCTGATTTTATGGCATTTTTAAAACGGATAAACGTGAAGAGACTTGTTATTGGAAGAGATGCTAGGTTTGCTTATCGTGGGGAAGGTACAGTTAATGATTTAAGAAAATATTTTATCGTTGATATCGTAGAAGATATGCTTTACAATAATACAAGAGTATCTACTACTTATGTCAAAGATTTTCTTTATGCAGGTAATTTAGAAGATGCAAGAAAATTGCTTAATCGTCATTATCAAATCAAAGGAAAAGTCGTTCATGGCAACCATGTAGGACATAAATTAGGGTTTCCAACAGCTAATATCGATTATAATCACTATTTTTTACCTGAAAGTGGAGTTTACTATGTTCGAGTGTTTTATCGTGGGTTATGGTATCATGCTATGGCAAATATAGGGAATAATCCAACAATCAATTATAGTTTAGAAAAGAGACTTGAAATCTATATATTAGATTTCAATCAAAATATATACGGAAAAGAACTTGATATTGTTTTTTTCCAATATATGAGAAATGAACTGAAATTCAGAGGAAAGAAAGAACTTATAGAGCAATTAAAGAAAGATGAATTAGAAGTACGAAAATTAACAAATTTGAAAAATATGCTATAATATGACTGTGAGGTGGTTAAATGAAACTAATACTTGCTATTGTATCTAATGATGATGCAAATAAAGTTCAAAAAGCACTTGTTAAAGAAAGATTTTTTTCAACACGCTTAGCCACTACAGGTGGTTTTCTTAGAGCTGGTAATGTAACCTTTTTAATCGGTGTAAATGATGAAAAAGTACCACAAGCACTAGAAGTCATCGAAGCACACAGTAAAAAAAGAACTAAACTAGTTCCTAATACAATCGTTAATGAGTTTGGATCATTTTCAGCTTTACCTATAGAGGTCGAAGTTGGAGGAGCAACAGTTTTTGTTGTGAATGTCGATCAATTTGTGAAAATATAGTTGCATTTTTATCAAAAAATGCTACAATATAAAAGGCGGTAACAAGGATAGTGGAACGCCAACCCTATCTTTAGTTATACGAGAAAGGAAACACTATGGCTCTATCAAAGGCAAAAAAGACTGAAATTATGAAGGCTTATGCAACTAAAGAAGGGGATACTGGTTCGCCAGAAGTTCAAGTCGCTGTTCTTACACAAGAAATCAATGACTTAAACAATCACCTACAACAACATATTCATGATTTTCATTCTCGTCGCGGTCTCTATATGATGATCGGGAAAAGACGTCGTTTGTTAAAGTATTTACGTTCAAAAGATGTAGATCGTTATCAAACATTGATTCAAAAACTTGGATTACGTCGTTAAAAGGATTGCTAAGGCAATCTTTTTTTTTATTGCTATACAAATATTCCGATTTATGGTATGATTATAAAGGTTAAAAAAATATGAAAAGACATATAAAATGAAGGAGATTTTATATCATGCAAAAAAAAGTTTATGAAATGACACTTGGCGGTAGAGTGCTTCGTGTTGAAACAGGAGAAATGGCTAAACAAGCAGCAGGTGCTGCTGTCATTACTTACGGTGACTCTACAGTATTAAGTGTTGTTACAGCTAGAAATGAAGCTTCCACTCAAGATTTTTTCCCTTTAATGGTTATATATCAGGAAAAGCTTTATGCAGCAGGAAAAATCCCTGGGGGATTTTTAAGAAGAGAAGGTAGACCATCTGAACATGAAACGCTGACTTCTCGTTTAATTGATAGACCACTTCGTCCGTTATTTCCAGATGGATTTAAAAATGAAGTTCAAATCATCAATACAGTTTTATCAAGTGATCCAGAATGCACAACTGAAATGGCTGCAATGTTAGGATCATCACTTGTATTAGGAATATCAAATATTCCATTTAACGGACCAGTAGCTGGTGTTCAAATCGGACGTATTAATAACGAATTTATCATAAATCCAACACCTGATCAGTTATTAGATAGTGACATCGATTTAATTGTTACAGGAACTAAACAAGCAATCAATATGGTTGAAGCTGGAGCAAGACAAGTTAATGAAGAAGATATGTTGAAAGCAATTATGTTTGCACATAACGTCATTAAAGAGCTTGTAGAATTTCAAGAAAAAATTCAAGCAGACTTTAACACACCAAAGATGGCTTATGATGATTTTGCTGTTGAAAAATCAGTTCAAGAAGAAGTTGAGGCTTTTGCTAAAAATCGTTTAATTAAAGCTGTTTCTATTTTTGATAAATTAGAAAGATATCATGCGATTGATGCTATTTCTGATGAAACAATCGAAAATTTTGAAAAGAAATCATTCTTTAAGACGATTGATGGTGTAAAAGTATTTGATGAAAAAGCACAAAAAGATTATTTAAAACAAGTTAAAAAAGTTGTTGATGGCATCGTTACTGCTGAAGTAAGAAGATTAATCACACAAGATAAAGTTCGTCCTGATGGTCGTAAAGTTGATGAAATTAGAGCGTTATCTTCTCGTGTTGATATTTTACCTAGAGCTCATGGCTCAGCATTGTTTACTAGAGGACAAACTCAAGCATTAGGTGTTGTTACTTTAGGTGCTTTAGGAGAAAATCAAATTATTGATGGTCTTGGTTTAGAAGATACAAAGAGATTTATGTTACATTACAACTTCCCACCATTTAGTGTTGGTGAAACAGGACGTTATGGTTTTGTTGGAAGACGTGAAGTTGGTCATGGGGCATTAGGAGAAAGAGCGATATTACAAGTTTTACCTAATGAAGAAGAATTTCCTTATACAATTCGTATTGTATCTGAAATTCTCGAATCTAATGGTTCAAGTTCACAGGCAACAATCTGTGCAGGAACAATGGCATTAATGGCTGCTGGTGTACCTATCAAGGCTCCTGTTGCAGGGATTGCGATGGGTTTAATCATGGAAGGTGAATATTATACTATTCTATCCGATATACAAGGCATGGAAGACCATGAAGGCGATATGGACTTTAAAGTGGCGGGTACTAAAGATGGTATTACTGCACTTCAAATGGATATCAAAATTGCTGGTATTACAGAAGAAATATTAAAAGAAGCTCTTGAACAAGCACGCGTATCAAGACTTCATATATTAAATCATATGCTGGAAACAATTCCTGAAGTTGCACCTGATTTATCAAAATATGCTCCTAAAGTTAAACTTATAATGATTGACCCTGATAAAATCAGAGACGTTATTGGAGCTGGTGGAAAGATTATCACTAAGATTATTGAAGACAACAACGGTGTTAAAATTGATATCGATCAGGATGGTAAAGTAATCTTAATGCATATGGAAACCAAATGGATTGAAAGTGCTGCACAACGCATTCTTGATTTAGTACGTGTACCCATCGTTGGAGAGATTTATGAAGGTAAAGTAACACGCGTAGAAAAATTCGGATGCTTTGTTGAACTTTGGACCGGTACAGAAGGTCTTGTTCACATTTCAAGACTTGCTAAAGAACGTGTAGAAAAAGTTGAATCAATCGTTTCACTTGGAGATCAAATACTTGTTAAATGTATTGGTATTGATGACAAGGGGCGCATAGATTTATCTAGAAAAGATGCACTAAACATTAAATAACTATTTAAATGGAGTTATTGAAACTCCATTTTTTTACATCATGTCTATTGAAAAGCAAATGCCGAAAGCAACTCATATTCAATAAATATGGTATAATATATTTAAATAAAGTCAAAAATAAAGGAGAACATTATGAAATTAGAATTAAGAACAGAACCTCTTCGCAAAGTGCGTTTAATGAACAAGGTTCCTGGAGTTATGTTTGGAAAATCAATAGAATCTACATCCGTACAGGTTGATGAAAAAGAACTTAAAGAAGCGCTTAAAACTTATGGAAAAAGTATGACATTTAAAGTGAAACTTGATGGTAAAACTCATCATGTTTATATTCAAAATGTTGAAACTACCATTCTTAAACCTCATGAAATAATTCATTTCGATTTACGACGTGTATCTGAAACTGAAAGAATGACTGCATTAATCCACATTGAGTTAGTAGGTAAAGAAGTTTTCTTTGATTCAGATTTATATATTCATGAAGCAATCAATGAAGTTCATGCAGAATATTTGCCTGGTCATGGTATTTCAAAAATTGAAATTGATGTTTCTAAGTTGCAATTAGGCGATGTCATAAGAGTTAAAGATTTAAGTATACCTAGTGATGTCATTTTAAAAGCAGATCCTGAACAACTTGTACTAGATATTAGAGAAGTCAAACTTGTACCTGAAGAAACTGAAGATGAAGAGGAAGGCATTGATATCGCGTCAGATGATGAAGATGCTGGAGATGCAGAATAATTATTAATATTTGTTGATTTACTTTCTTTATGATATAATATTTTTTGTCAGTGGAAGGTGATCGAGCCTATTTAAATAGGTTAGGAAAGTCCATGCTAGCACATCCTGAGATGGATGTAGTGTTTGTGCCTAAGGAAAACATAACTTAGGGTACGAGTAATCGTAACGGCGATTGATGATCTAAAGGTAACTATGATCTAGACGTAATGTGCCACAGAAACGAGTTGTTCAGAAATGAACAAATGAAACGCGGTAAACCCCTCAAGCTAGCAACCCAAAATTAGGTAGGGGCACGTATAAAGATGAACAAAAATCAATATACGCTACTTTAGTAGAGATAAATGGTCACACCCTTTTAGGGAACAGAACATGGCTTATGCACATTGGCATATTAAGGTCCCTCGGGACCTTTTTATTTAGGAGAATACATGAAAATAAAATCTAATGGAATTGAAATATATTATGAAAAAAGAGGACAAGGAAAAAACCTTATTTTTGTCCATGGAAATATGGGGAGCCAC
Organism: Acholeplasmataceae bacterium; assembly: GCA_016934175.1. GTDB lineage: Bacteria > Bacillota_I > Bacilli_A > Acholeplasmatales > Acholeplasmataceae > Peloplasma. Next base: position 10,581 of record JAFGTI010000100.1, read on the forward strand.
TTGGAATTTGATACTTTAGTAAGCGCGTTAGAACACCAATATACATGTTACTTAGTTGATAGTAGAAACCATGGTTTATCTACACAAGATGTACCTTTAAATTACTTGGATATGGCTGAAGATGTTATTGGATTTATTAAGGAACTTAATATAGAAAAACCATCGTTATTTGGATTTAGTGATGGAGGAATTATTGGTATACTTATAGCAATTAAGGAGCCTTATTTACTTGATAGGTTAATTTTAGCGGGAGCAAATCTTACACCCAAAGGAGTAAAAGTTAAATTTCAAAGAATGACAGAGGTAGATTATGAAAAAACAAAATCTCCATATCTTAAGCTAATGATAGATGAACCCAATATTAATAAAGAAGATTTGAAAAAAATAATGTGCCCAACACTTGTTTTAGCTGGAGAAAACGATGTTATAAAAAAATCAGAAACTATTTCAATTTATCGAAATATTCTTGATTCAAAGATTTTTATTATCCCTAAACATCGTCATGAAACCTATATTGTTTCAACTGACTATCTAAAAAATACAATTATCGATTTTATAAAATAAAAAAAATCCCAAAAGGGATTTATTTTTTAGAGTAATCCAAGAGATCTTATAATAATGAAAGCTATATAAGAGAAGTATAATCCAATTA
>JAFGTI010000014.1 GCA_016934175.1 Acholeplasmataceae bacterium
AATTCATTTAATGCTGACGTATCAAGCGATAAGCAAGATGCTCATGAATTTGATATTACATTGACTGGTGTTGGTACTGGTACAGTAACTAACTTAAGTGTTATGTTACCAATTCTAGGATTGTTCTTCCCTGATACATATGGTGATCAATTTGGATTTAACTCTATAGACCAAATTGGAATTCCTGCTGAAGTATTCATTATTGATGAAGCGAATAAACTTGATTTAAGAGCTACATATGAATACCTACAAACTGTAGAAGACAGATGGGATGAAACCACTGATGCTGGTACACTTCAAGATTTATGGGATGTATTAGAAGCTAATGATGGTTATTTCGTAGGCAACATGGATATTCTATTTGATTTTGGTCTAGAATGTACATTTATTTGGGCTGGATTAGCTCCACAATATGATGGCGATGTTCAAGATAGAAATACTGTTACAAGAGCATTTGATAAGATTATTCTTGAATATGCTCCATTAATTCCAACTGCTGGACGTGCTAGTGCTATAGTTTATGCTGATAACGTGGTTGATACATGGCCTGCTTATCATAACATTATGGCATGGGGTGCATTAAGATATTGGTATTTATCTTCAGATGCAGATTTTCAATAATTAATTAATTTATTAATATAGTTTCACAAAGTCAATAATAATTAAAGTAACAATTGTTAGAGGCGGCTGAGATACTGCCTCTTTCATTGTCTACTTAAATCGATTTTCACATTAAATATATTCATCTTATAGAAATATCATTAATCTTTTTAGTTTAGATTGAAATTAATAAAAGATAATTCTATATCTCTAAGTTTTATTTGATACAACGATTTTTAAATAGAGAAATATAAAAACATTTTTTTAATATGTCTACAAATCATCAATGAAAATAAAATCATTTTTTGATACAATATATATAATATCGGGCACTTACAGAAAGGACTACAAATCATTATGCTAAAATACTTTTTTAAGAGATTTGGATTAATGCTAATAACATTCACAATTGTTGTGTTTTTATTCTTTTTATTTATCCATCTTTTACCTGATTTCCACAAACCACCCATTAGTGGAGATGATGCAAATTACTGGATTCAATACTACAGAGAAGGAAGAGACAAGCCCATTGTTGTTCAGTTTTTAATTTGGGTAAAAAATATATTTGTGACAGGTAGTTTTGGCTATTCACAAACTCAAAGAATGGATGTTGGTCTAATACTTTTCTCTAAGATTCCAACAACTGTAATGTTTCAATTATTCCCATATTTAATTACTGTACCTCTAGGGATAACTTTAGGTATTATTGCAGCATTAAAAAAGAACAAACTTACTGATAACGTCATCTCAGTTGGTATCATGATATTTATTTCTGTACCAACATTTGTAGTTGCTGTCTTGGCACAATTAGTTTTTGGTTGGCAGTTACATTGGGTTCAAACCCCACCATTTGTAGCCACCGCAAGTGATTTTGATGCTAATTTTTGGAAGAGTGCAGCAACATATATCTTACCTGGATTAGTTATGATTTTTGGTGGTATGGCTGGTTGGGCAAGAATGATTAGAGCAGAACTTACCGAACAACTCACACAAGATTACATGCTTTTAGCGCGATCTAAAGGATTAAGTCAGAGACAAGCAACTTTAAGACATGGTTTAAAAAATGCATTGGTTCCTTTTGCTCCTGGTATTTTCTTAGGCTTTTTAGGTCTATTATCTGGTTCAATCATCTTAGAAGTTATCTTTCGAGTAGATGGAGCTGGTAGAATTTATTTATATGCATTTAATAATCGAGATTATCCATTGTTACTTTTGGATATGGTTTTTTATGAGTTTATTGGCTTAGTAGCTAGCATTCTCGCGGATTTAAGTTATACAATTTTAGATCCTAGAATGAGAATAGGAAGCGGGAAGTTATCATGAGTATAAATAATGTAGACAAAAGTAAATTAGTATTATTAAATGAAGAAGATATAGTTATTACTGATATCGCCTTAGAATCCAAAGAAATTGGATATTATCAAGATGCTTGGAATAGATTTAAGAAAAATAGTGTTTCTGTAGTGGCTTTTGTCATTATATGTTTTATTTTCTTCTTTGTCCTAGCTGGCCCCTATATGAAAGTTTACACACCGCCAGCAAATCCAGCTGATGCTTCAAAATTAGGTTATTTGCCTCCAAAGATTCCTGTGCTAGAGAATTTAGGCATATTTGATGGAGAAAAAACAATTACACGTGGTAAAAACTTTATTCTAACTCTCAACGACTCTATATATGGAGAAGATGTAATCATAAGTGGAATACCTGAGGAATTATTAGACAATGATCCTAATAATGACGCGTTGTATGATGAGATTTACGAATTAACAATCACTGTTGATATGTATGCTTATATTAATTATATTAACAGTTATCTTGATGAAGGAAATTCAGAAGCTAGTGTCAGAAAAATATTTTCAAAAGTAGAATTTGAAGAAGCACTAGCAAGAAATTTGATTATTGATGTTATATCCGTATCAACTGATGGTAATACTTATGTAGCTCGTGTGGATTTCTTTAAATTCACACTAGATCAAACATCTGATGATACATATTTTTGGTTTGGAACAGACCAGAATGGTAGAGATTTATTTACATTATTATGGAACGGTGCGAGAATTTCATTATTAATGGCTGTATCTGTTGTTATCATCAATTCTTTAGTTGGTTTAACTTTGGGTGCAATTGCTGGTTACTATGGAGGAACTTTCGATTTATTATTTGACCGTTTTGTTGAAATATTAGGAGGTATTCCGTTTATGGCGGTTTTAACACTCTTAATTATTCGATATGGATCTGCTACTTGGGTTATTGTTATTGCATTTACTGTAACAGGATGGATCGGATCATACGCTATGGCACGTATGCAGTTTTATCGATTTAAGAATAGAGAATATATTCTTGCTGCTAGAACACTTGGTGCTAAAGATTCTAGAATTATGTTCAAACATATTTTTCCAAATGCAATAGGTTATATGGTGACTAGCTTTGCCCTAGCTATACCGAGCTTTGTTTTTACCGAAGCAAGTTTCGCATATTTAGGAATTATCAATTATACTAACGCAATTAGTGTTGGGATGTTACTAGAGCAAGGTCAAAAGGTCATGCAAAATCAACCTCACTTATTATTGTTTCCTGCAATTTATATCGCAATCTTAATGATTACTTTCAACTTATTTGGTAATGGACTAAGAGATGCATTCAACCCAAGTCTGAGAGGTACTGAATAATGGAAAATAATCAAAAAGAAGTATTGCTATCAGTCAAAGACTTAAAAATATCTTTTAAAACTCAGTATGGTATCTTACAAGCCATTCGTGGTGTAAACTTTGATTTGTATAAAGGTGAAACACTTGCAATAGTTGGTGAATCGGGTAGTGGTAAGAGTGTTACAAGTAGAGCGATAATGGGCTTACTAGCGGGTAATTCAATTGTTGATGATGGTCAAATATTATTTGCAAATCGTGATTTATTACAAATTCCAGAAGAGTTATTTCATGATATACGCGGATCTAAGATTGCAATGATTTTCCAAGATCCAATGAGTAGTCTAAACCCAATTGTCAAAATTGGGAAACAAATTACTGAAACATTAATCATTAAATTGAATATGCCAAGAAAAATTGCAAAACAAAAAGCGATTCATTTAATGGCAGAAGTTGGTATTCCTGAACCTGAAAAAAGATATCATCAATACCCATTCCAATTTTCTGGTGGCATGAGACAGAGAATCGTTATTGCAATAGCTCTTGCGAACAATGCTGGTGTACTTATTTGTGATGAACCTACGACTGCATTAGATGTCACAATTCAGGCACAAATTTTAGAATTGATTAACCGTTTGAAAAAAGAGAGAAATTTAAGTGTAATCTTTATTACACATGATTTAGGTGTTGTTGCAAATGTTGCTGATAGAATTGCAGTAATGTATGCTGGTAAAATTGTTGAAATTGGAACTTCTGAAGAAGTATTCTATGATCCAAAACATCCATATACATGGGCGTTACTTTCAAGTATGCCAAGTTTGGCTACTGCTGAAAAGCTAGATGCTATAGGTGGAACTCCTCCTAATATGATTGTTGCTCCTAAGGGAGATGCATTTGCACCTAGAAATAAATATGCTTTAAAAATAGATTTGGAACAAGAACCACCAATGTTTAAAATTTCAGATACACATTATGCCTCAACTTGGTTATTGCATCCAGATGCACCGAAGGTTAAACTACCTTCAGCTGTGCTCGAGGTTAGGAAGAAACGAGGTATGAAAAAATGAGTAATCATGCAGATTATAATACAAAAATATTAGAAGTTTCTAACTTGAAACAACATTTTAAAGTTGGTGTTGGTAAAAATAAGCTTAAAGTTAGAGCTGTTGATGGTATTAATTTTAGTGTTTATAAAAAAGAAGTGTTTGGTCTTGTTGGAGAATCTGGTTGTGGTAAGACAACAACAGGAAGAACAATGATTCGACTTTATAGACCTACAAGTGGTACAGTTTCATTAGATGGTGAAGTTGTTGGATCTGGTAATGGCGAGTTCATTGAGTTGTTAAAAGAAAGAAAAAAATTACATGCTATTGAGATGCTAAAACTCAACCAATATAAGTATGATATCTATTTGCTCAATCAAAAATATGACAATCAAAAAGAAAACCTTCTAAATGAAATAAATCATTTAAAAATAGAATATAAGCAAAAGAAATTGGAATCTGAAAGTGAAATTTTAGACTATAAAAAGCATCTATTCGAATCAAAAAACCAATTAGAAGTAGATTTAGAAAAGATTTTATTTGATTATAGACTTAACAGTGTAAAAATTATTAATCAAACGAAAAATGAATATCTTGTTGAGTATAAACAGCTGATTAAAGGTGTTGAACTTGCAAATAAAAAGAAGTTACAAGGCATTAAAGAAAGTGCTGCTTTATCTGATGAATCTAAAGAAAGTTATAAAGCCACTATACATGAGTCATACATCAAAAAATTAGAAGATTTGAAATTAGAATTTTTGCCTAAAATTGATGAGAGAAGTAAAAATCTCCTATCTAAGAAAGATAGTAAGATCGAGTTGCACGAATTAAAGAGTAGTTATGTGGCAGCGAAGACAAAATTAATTAGCGATCATAAATTATACGTGGCAAATCTTACAAAACCAGATTTTCCTAAAATTAAGGAAAATGATATTAAAATTAAAATACAATTAAATAAAGATATTCGAGCAATCGAAATTAAGATTAAGGAACTATCTAAGAAAAAAGCACTAGAAAAAGCTCAAATCAACTCTAGTAAAGTAGTGGATAAAGAAGAACTCAGTCGAATAAAGAGCGAATATCATGCATTTAGAAAAGAACAAAAAAATCATATTCATGAATCTCGTAGAGTTCATTTCTCTAAAGAATCAGAAAAAAAGATTTTAAAGATGCAAATGATATTCCAAGATCCAATTTCAAGTTTGAATCCAAGAATGACAGTTCAAGAAATTGTCTCTGAAGGTTTAGTGATTAACGGAGAAAGAAATAAGAAAGTCATACAACAAAAGGTTATTGAATCTTTAAAACAAGTTGGGTTAGCACCTGAATATATTTCTCGTTATCCTCATGAGTTTAGTGGAGGACAACGTCAAAGAATAGGTATTGCTAGAGCACTAATTATGGATCCAAGTGTAATTATTGCTGATGAACCGATCAGTGCACTTGATGTTTCAATTAAAGCTCAAGTTATTAACTTGCTTAGGGATTTAAAAGAAGAATTAGATTTGACAATTCTTTTTATTGCCCATGATTTATCAGTGGTTAAGTTTTTCTGTGACCGCATTGCTGTAATGTATTTTGGTAAAATTGTCGAATTAGCATCATCAGAAGAGTTATTTGCAAATCCATTACATGGTTATACTCAATCACTTTTATCAGCTATTCCACATCCTGATCCAGATTTTGAAAAAACGAGAAAAAGATTTGCATATTCACCAAGAATGCATGATTATTCCGAAGATAAGCCAGAATTTGTTGAGATAACTAAAGGTCATTTTATTAGCGCAAATAAGAAAGAATTAATTGAAATGAAAAAGAAATTAGGTGTTACTGATGAGAATTAAAAAATTAGCTATACTACCTTTTTTAGTTTTCTTTTCTGCATTGATACTGATGGGATGCCAAGATTCTAAAAGTTATAATGATGAGTTTAATGTTATTTTCTATACGGGTACGAATGAAGCCTCAAGTGTTGCGACATTGATTGATCCAATTATTAATGTAACAAGTGGCGAATTAGTAACGAGACCTGATGATCCAGTTGCACCAGGTGTAGAATTTTTGGGTTGGTATAAAGAGAAAGCAGGAATTAATCTGTGGGATTTCGAAAATGACACAATTGAACAATCTACTGTGTTATATGCCAAATGGAATATTTTAGATTTATCTATAACCTATGTGTTTGATGAAGCTGGTGGTGACTTTTTAGATGAGCCAATTTACACCTACTCAATTACGAATACAATTATTTTGCCTAAGGCAACTAGATTGGGAAGTTTATTTCTTGGCTGGATATTAACTCCAGTAGATGAATATAAAGTAGGAAATCCAATCATTCAATCTACAAAAGATTTTAGTAGTGATTTGGTCTTTTATGCACTATTTGAAAATAAGATATATACTGTTAGATTCCGTTCATTGTTAACGGGTGTTGCAAATCCATTAACACATACGGTTGAATATGCTTCAGATATGGATTTTCCTGTGTTAAATGATACATCCACAAAGCGATTTGTTGGCTGGTTTGGACTTGATGGTACAGAAACAGGTGAATGGGGATTTCAATATGTAAATGACGAATTATATCTTGGTAAAGCAATAAGTTATGATCCAGATTCAGATACATGGGAATTTCTACCTCAAGGAGTGACACTTTACGCGAAGTGGGAAGATAAGTAAATTGAAAAACGATTATGCAAAGAAGAAGTTAATATGTTTATTTTTTGTATGGTTCACATTTTTAATGAGTATTGGCATAGCATGGGTAATTCACACGTTTATCGGAAGTGGACTCGTTTTTTCGATTGTCGTTTTTGTTTTAATCGTTATTTTATTTCTCACCCTGTTTTATTGTAAATCAAAAATTTCTTATTATGATATGAAACAGCGTTATCAACTTCTTTTGCAAAGTAGTAAAGGATTAGAACCAACAACATGTAAATTTGATAATAATTGGTTGCTTAGACTTAAACAGAATCATTATGCTATGTTTCTTGATAATCCCAATTTTACAATCTATTACAAAATTGAGAAAAGTATTTCTAAAAAGACATTTATTAAAACACATGTCATCCAAATTTTAACAATCATCAAAAATAGTGATTTAGACTTATTTTCTAACCAGATAGAATTAGAATACAAAAGTCTATGGATGAAGTTTGAGAAGGAATATCGGCTTAATAAACAAGTCATCATTCAGTTTGTTAAGTATAAGTCTTTTGACGACACGATTAAAAATAATTTAGATCGTATTATTTCCTATAAAGAAGGAGATAACTACATGATTCATATTAATTGTGGATATTTTATAGATTCACAAAGTATTTATTATCTTCATTCAGATACTTATTATCCAAATATCTACTATAAATATGCAATTGACAATATCAAAGATAATACCAATTGAAATGAAAGTTGATTTTAACTAGCATGCTGGATTACTTTCTAGCATGCTTTTTTATGGATATATATATATGTATAAAAAAACACTCAAAAGATGTGAGTGTTTAATAAAGTCTTTTGTTAAAAATCAAATTACAACATAATGTGTAATATGATTGCCACAATGAAGTTGGGGATTGATGCAAGCATTGGTGTCAGTAAAACAATATTAGGGATTGGGTTTTCTTTTTTCTCTTGGAGGTACTCATAATAATCTAGTTTTTGTTTTTTACCAGCAAACATGAAAACAAATGTTTTTAATCCGTAAATTAATGGTGATAAGATATTCATATTAGACATCAAAATAATCCAACCTATAAAAAATAATATAAACCCAGAAAAATAAAAGGCATTACAATAGGCTAATAATGTGTAAGAATCTTGCCAAGATAATGCAAACAAAGCTAGCACCAACGAAACGATGATCGAGACAATAACTATCGTCAAATATTTCTTTACAATTTTTTTAATTTTATTTTTATCATTTAGTTTTGTATTTTTTGATTCGTTCATTATGATACCTCGTATGGTTAATTATTATCGTACTCATTGTATCTTTTATAGGAATAAAAGTCAACTTAATCATCTAGTTAATCAAAAGAAGCTAGTAGGGGATATCAATTAAAATAAAAAAGCCCCTTAGCGGAGCTCTTTTATCGTAACCGATTCTGAATATGCATCATTAGGATGGCAGTCCATGATACATAAACAATTTAAGGTTGACGTGTTCATTATTTTTTGGGAGAAAAATATTGAGATGTAAATAGAATTATATAAAAGGTAATGCTATCTACACTCTTATTATAATACAAATGAATGAAAATATCATGAATATTTACATAAAATTTTCATTGAAAACGTTTCCGTTATTGTTGATTTTCTATTTTAGCATATAAATAGCATAATAAGGTGATTTGGTATATAATAGATTTGGTAAATTCAAGGAGGTCTATATGGCAAAATTAGAAATAAAAAACCTTCACGTAGAAATTGAAGGAAAAGAAATATTAAAGGGAGTTAATCTAACAGTTAATTCTGGGGAAGTACATGCAATTATGGGTCCAAACGGTACAGGTAAATCTACACTGGCAAGTGCACTTATGGGACATCCAAAGTACCGAATCACTCAAGGATCTGCTTTACTTGATGGTATAGATTTATTAGAGATGGAAGTCGATGAAAGAGCGCGTGCTGGCTTATTTCTTGCGATGCAGTATCCTGCAGAAGTTCCTGGAGTAACCAATAGCGATTTTATGCGCCAAGCACTTAAAGCAACATCAGGCAAAGATGTTGGTTTATTTGATTTCGCAATCAAATATGAAAAAGCAATTGAGGATTTAAAGATGCGTGAAGATCTTGCACATCGTTACTTAAATGAAGGTTTTAGTGGTGGTGAAAGAAAAAGAAATGAAATTCTTCAACTTAAAGTTTTAAAACCTAAGTTTGCTATACTAGATGAAATTGATTCTGGACTAGATGTTGATGCTCTTAAAATTGTTGGAGAAAATGTCAGTGGATTAGTTAATGATGAATTTGGTTGTATATTAATTACGCATTATCAACGTATTTTAGATCATATCACACCTGATTATGTTCACATCATGATTGATGGAGCAATCGTTTTAAGTGGTGGTATGGAGTTAATTAAAAAAATAGATAAAAATGGGTATATGTGGATTAAAGATGAACTCGGAATTGACTTTGTAGTAGGCGAAGAGTAATGAAGTCAATCATTATTAAAAACCATGAGATAACAACAAAGTTACCAAAGGATTTCATCTATAAAAATCAACAATTAATTATACCTAAAAACATACAATACCAAGATCCAATTATGATTATCGTTGAAGATGACAATAATGAATTTTTTGAAATTATTGTTTCTGAAAACACCAGTGTAAAAATAATATTGGAATTAGCTAGTCGTAATCTTAATGAAAATCATTTTAAATTTGGACTAATTGCTAAACCCAATAGCCAAGTCAAATATTTATTAGTAAGTGAATTAGAAAGTAAAAAAGCTTTAGTTGAACATTATTTTACTGCTGAAAGAGATGCAAAACTTAATCTTATTGGTGGTTTTGTGAGTAATATTATTGATGCAAAAATGCATGTAGACCTCGTTGGAGTAGGTTCTGAAGTTAAAATGCGTTGCATTGCTATCTCTTCTGATGATAATGCTCAAAATATTGATGTCCTTATTGTGCATAAAGCTCCAGAAACGTTTGGAGATATGACAAATATAGGTATTGCAAACAAACGTGGTAAAATCGTCTTAAACGGCGTTGAAAAAATAGAGAAGGGAATGAAGCATGCAAATGCTTTCCAAACCTTAAAAGGAATCATTACATCCGATCAAGCAGTGGTTGAAGTTAATCCGATACTTTTAATTGATGAATTCGATGTTAAAGCAGGACATGGAGCAACCATTGGTAAAATTGAAGAGGAAGCAATGTTTTACTTGAGAAGTAGAGGTCTTACTGAAAAAGAAGCTGAAAAGTTGATTGTTCATGGATTCCTCAAACCAGTCATCGATGAGATTGATGACGAGTCACTTAAGGAAAGATTTGTTGCTGTCGTTAATTCAAGAATATGATAGATGTAGAACAAATTAGAAAAGATTTTTTAGTTTATACAAAGCAGCCTGAATTAGCATATTTAGATTCTGCTGCGTCATCATTAAAAGTAAAATCGGCAATTGATGAAGTCGACTATTATTATCATAATCTAGGTGCAAATGTGCATAGAGGTGCATATCAACTTGCTTATGAAACGACAAATCTCTATGAAGAAGCGAGAAAAACTGTTGCAAGTTTTATCAATGCAGATGAAGAAGAAGTAGTATTCACAAGAGGGACAACATCTTCATTAAATACAATTGCAAATGCGTACAGAGAAATACTCGAACCTGGTGATGAAATTATTACGAGTGAACTTGAGCATCACTCATCTTTAATTCCTTGGATGATTACAGCTAAAAAGACTGGGGCAAATCTGGTTTATATACCTTTAACTGAAGAAGGTAGAATTACAATTGAAGCATTTAAAAAAGTATTTACTAAAAAAACAAGAGTAGTTGCACTAACACATGTTAGTAATGTCCTTGGGTATTTGACACCAATTAAGGAAATTACAAAGATTGCTCATCAATCAAATGCTATTGTTGTATTAGATGCAGCGCAGTCTGCACCACATATGAAGCTCGACGTAAAGGATTTAGATGTTGATTTTATGGCATTTTCTGGTCATAAGATGTTTGGTCCATCAGGGATAGGTGTTCTTTATGGGAAAAAGCACCTATTTAATTATCTTGAGCCGTTTGAATATGGTGGTGAGATGGTAGATGAAGTCGATAAAGATCAAGCAACATGGAAAGAAAATCCATTTAGATTTGAAGCTGGAACACCTATTATTAGTGGTGCAATTGGACTTGCAGCTGCAATTCGCTATATTGAATCGATTGGTCAAGAACAAATGCATAACCACACGGAAGCATTACATCAATACACATTAAAAAAACTAAAAGAAATTCCAGGATTAATTATTTATAATGAGTCTGCTGAAAATCCGGTTATTACATTTAACATTAAGGGAATTCATCCTCATGATATTGCAACAATATTGGATCAATATCATGTTTGTGTAAGAGCAGGACATCATTGTGCTCAATTAGTATCTAAATTTTTAGGTGTCAATTCAACTTTGCGTGCATCGATGCATATATATAATAATCAAAAAGATTGCAATGTCTTTATTGAAAGTATCATTGCAGCAAAACAATTTTTTGAAGGTTTTTAAGGAGTAAACAATGAACATTGAACAACTGTACAGACAAGTCATTATGGATCATTACAAGTACCCCCAAAATAAAGGGGTTGTTTCTGATCCTTCGTATCTTACAATTCATCTTAATAATCCATCCTGTGGAGACGAAATGACTGTTCAAGTCAAAGTTGATCATAATCAAATTACCGATATTAAGCACCAAGGAACTGGATGCTCAATTTGTTGTTCAAGTGCAAGTGTCATGAGTGTTACTTTAAAAGGTAAATCGATAGATGAGGCTAATGCGATTATTCGTGAATTCTATGAAATGATAAAAGGATATCCTTTTAACAAAGATATTTTAGTTGGTGATGCTATTGTTTATCAAGGTGTTTCACAATTCCCAGCGCGCATCAAATGTGCAACTTTAGCTTGGAAAGCCGTTGAGCAAGGCATAAATAAAATCAAGGAGGACAACAAAAATGGATGATAACAAAAAGAAAATAGACGCTATTATTGGCGATTATGCATATGGTTTTCATACTGAAAATACGCCTGTATTTAATACAGGTAAAGGGATTAATGAAGATATTGTTAAAATAATTAGCAAATATAAGAACGAACCTCAATGGATGTTAGATTTTCGGTTAAAAAGCTATCAAAAGTTTGTTGAATTAAAAAATCCTAAATGGGGACCAGATTTATCATTTATTAACTTTGATGATTTTTCATATTTCATTAAAGCAAGTGATCGAGCTGAAAATAGTTGGGATGAAGTTCCAGAAAATATTAAGGATACTTTCGAAAAATTAGGAATACCTGAGGCAGAAAGAAATTTTCTTTCAGGAGTTTCAACACAATTTGAAAGTGAAGTTGTATATCATAATACACAAAAGGATTTAGAGGCATTAGGTGTTATTTATGTGGATACTGATACGGCACTTAGAGAACATCCCGAGCTTGTAAAAAAATATTTTGGAAAAGTTATTCCATATAGCGATAATAAATACGCTGCACTTAATTCTTCAGTTTGGAGTGGCGGGTCATTTATCTACGTTCCTAAAGGTGTAAAAGTACCAAAACCGCTACAATCTTATTTCAGAATTAATTCTGACCAAATGGGTCAATTTGAGAGAACATTAATTATTGTTGACGAAGGTGCGTATGTGAATTATGTCGAAGGTTGTACTGCCCCTGTCTATTCAAGAGATTCACTTCATGCTGCAATTGTAGAAATTATTGTTGAAAAAAATGCAACATGTCGCTATACAACTATTCAAAATTGGTCAAATAATGTAATAAATTTAGTAACAAAACGTGCTTTTGTCTATGAAAATGGACATATGGAATGGATTGATGGTAATATAGGAAGTAATGTTAACATGAAATACCCTTCTTGTGTCTTACTTGGTGAAAGAGCTAAAGGAACAACAATTTCTATAGCTTTTGCTGGAAAAGGTCAATGGCAAGATACAGGTGCTAAAATGATTCATGTGGCTCCTAATACTACCTCAACAATTATTTCTAAATCAATCAGCCGTGGTGGTGGAACTGTAAACTATCGTGGTAAAGTGGATTTTGGTAAAAAGGCAAAAGGTGCCAAGGCACATGTTGAATGTGATACTATTATCCTTGACGAATTCTCATTTAGTGACACTATTCCAACAAATGTGGTTAGAAATTCTGATGTTTTCTTAGAACATGAAGCAACTGTATCTAAAATTAGCGAGGAACAACTCTTTTATCTCATGAGCCGTGGAGTTTCTGAATCAGAAGCGACTGAAATGATAGTTATGGGATTTATTGAACCTTTTGCTAAAGAACTACCTATGGAATATGCTATTGAACTCAATCAATTGATTAAACTTGAAATGGAAGGATCCATCGGTTAATTTTTATTGGTGTTAACATAATATTCTTGAAGAAGGTGATTTGATGAGGAAATATTTTATCATCCTTTTCTTCATATTAATCAGTTTTAGTTTATCATCATGTGGCGATATAAAAACTTACGAGGATTTATATTTAGAATATGAGACACACTTGACTGAAAACACTCAAATCTATCAAGATAGAATAGATTATTTTAACTATGTTGCAAACATAAGCACTCATGGAATTGTTTTTGTTGAGAAAATTGTATACGCTAATATTGGTTCATCTTCAGGTTCTGGTGTCATTTTTCATGAAGATGAACTTTATTATTATGTATTAACAAATAATCATGTCATTCACACCAATCCTGAAGATATAACAACATATATTATCAGTGATTATTTGGGGAATGAATATACTGCTGTTTTGATTGCCGGTGATCGAGATTATGATCTAGCAATTTTAAGATTTACTAAAAAAGATAGCGATTTAGAAGTAATTCATACAGCTCAATCTAATGCTATAGCCCTTGCGGAATTGACGATAATTGGATATCCTGGAGCTCAAATTAATGCTATAACAATGGGAAAAGTTATTGAATACGGCACCGCTGCAATTGATAATATTGATACAGAAATCATTAATGTCAATTTTGATATCCTCGTTAGTGAAGCTCCTGTAAGATCAGGGAGTAGTGGAAGTGCTGTAATTAACAGTGATTTCGAATTAATTGGCATTGTTTTTGCTGGACTTTTTTCTGATTATAAATTCACATCTGAATATGCATATATATTACCTATAGAAAAAATTCTTGAGTTTTTAGATGACAATGAATTTCATTTAGGAGGTGAGATATCTTGAAAAAGATATTTATAGTAATTCTTTTTCTAGCTTTCACACTTTCAGGTTGCAGTAGTATATTTAATAGAGAAGAAAAAAGTATTGAGTACAAATTATTATCAGAACAATATAATGAGTTTCTCTTTCGAGATATTAGTATATATGATCAATTCGCGGATTTCATCGATGATTCAAGTCTGAATACGGCGTTAGCTTCAGTTGCTCTAGAAGTACAATTTTATGATAATAAAGGAGAATTATTAGAAACGAAGATTGGATCGGGTATAATTTTCTATTCTGACACACTATATTATCATGTTGTTACTACATATGATTTAGTCCATACAGAACGCGGTAGATTTGCATCCTATAATATTACCGATTCATATGGTATGTTCTATCGTGCAGTTATGAGGTATGAATCTGAAGATTATGGCTTATCAGGTATCGCCTTTGTCAAAGATCAAATGCACACATTAAGATCTATTAATTTATCGCCTTATGAACCTCTTATAGGCGAACCTGCTATGCTTATTGGGTATCAACATCAAATCATTAATTCTCGCTCGATGGGTTTGATTACTGACAACGATATTGGAGGTAATCAATATATAACATTAAATATTGCATCTGATGTTTATGGGAATGGTGGAGCAATTATTAATATTAATAATGAATTAATTGGTATACAAGATTATTATAATGACGATACCGTCTATGCTATTGGATTGCAATCGTTAACCTCTTTTTATGATTTATATATAAAAAATTTATTTGAATTTGAGTGAATAATTTAACATTGTAAGAATGGAGATAAAAATGAAACGTTATTTGATTATTGAAAGTAAAAAAGAAATATTTAGTGAAGAACCTTTAATTATATCTCTATTTTCGGAATTTATTGAATTTACTCATAAGGAAAATTCATCTCATACGATTTCACTTTATTTTGAACATGAGACTGATGTATCATTTTCAGATCTTATTTTAAACATTATGAGTGACACACTGTCTGATTTAAGAATTTATGTGTCATATCAATTTGAATCTGATAAGGAATTAAAATTGCACAAGGAGTTCATTGTTAGAAAATTAGAAACAATCCCATTTTATAAATATGTATATATTGATGATAAAATTATTGTAAAGGAATCCATCCATAATTTAGATGATGAGATTAAGCATATGATTTTTCGAAAATATTTTCGGGATCAATCTATGTTAGAAAGCATAAAACTCTACCTTGAATCAAATCAAAGTACAAGCAAAGCATCAAAAAATTTATATGTTCATCGCAATACACTCTTGCAGAGGTTAGATAAATTTTATTATGTTACTGGATTTGATGTTAGACTCTTCATGGATGCTTATTTAATTTATCTATTGTTAAAATAAAAATATGTGCACTTGCACATTTTTTTTATAGTTTTAGATTGCTATAATAGTCATAGAATGTAATAAAAAGGAGAAAAATATGGCTACATTGAAATTAAAAGATATTAATAAAATATATCCAAATGGGGTTCAAGCTGTTTTTGATTTTAATCTTGAAATCAGAGATAAAGAATTTATTGTTTTTGTTGGACCTTCAGGTTGTGGTAAATCAACTACACTTAGAATGATTGCTGGACTAGAAGAAATCTCATCAGGTGAATTATATATTGATGAAGAATTAGTGAATGATAAAGCACCTAAAGATAGAAATATCGCAATGGTATTCCAATCTTATGCACTTTATCCTCATATGACTGTTTATGATAACATGGCATTTGGTTTGAAATTGAGAAAAATGCCTAAAAATGTAATTGAAGAAAAAGTTACGGAAGCTGCAGAAATCTTAGGTTTAGTTCCATACCTTAAACGTAAACCAAAAGCACTATCTGGTGGACAAAGACAACGTGTTGCATTAGGTAGAGCAATCGTAAGAAATGCAAAGGTTTTCTTAATGGATGAACCTTTATCAAACCTTGATGCTAAATTGCGTGTTCAAATGCGCGGTGAATTGATTAAACTTCATAACTCAATTGAAACAACAACAATTTATGTAACTCATGACCAAATTGAAGCCATGACAATGGCAAGTCGTATTGTTGTTATGAAGGATGGTTATATTATGCAGATTGGTGCTCCAAAACAAATTTATGATAATCCTAATAACATTTTTGTTGCAGGATTTATAGGAACTCCACCTATGAACTTTGTTCGTGGTACTATTGATACTAAAGGTTTATTTACAGCAGGTGTTCATAAAGTTCAAGTACCAAAAGATAAGTTTGAAATTATTACCGAAAACGGTATGGTTGGAAAAGAAATTATTTTAGGTATTCGTCCAGAAGATATTCATGATGAACAAGTGGTAATGGATACTTATCCAGGTGCTGTTTTAGATATTACTGTTGATGTTGCAGAATTACTTGGTTCAGTCACAAATATTTATACTAATATCAATGATAATAATATTTGTGCTTCTGTTGATGCACGCACCGGTGTACACATCGGAGATAAAATGAAATTAGCATTCGATATGAATAAGTGTCATTTCTTTGATCCAGAAACTGAGCAACGACTAGTTATTGATTTAAATAAGGCAGCTAAAAAAATTCAAAAAACTGTAAAGGAAGCATAATAATCAAAGGCCAATTGGCCTTTTTTTATTGTATAAAAATATGATAGAATACATAAAAAATGACGCATATGGTTGTTATGTTTTTCAAAATGGTAAATCTATACACAATAAATCATCAAATTTAAGCTATATTAAAAAATTATGCTATGGAGCTTTATTTACATATGAAGGCTATTTAAAAGCAGTTCAAATTAATCACGGAAAATCATATAAAATACCCTTATATATTGATGATGACATCATGTTGATTCCCTCAGGAAGAGCTAGAGATTTTGAAAATATATGGATTAATTATGCTGCGATCAAGCAAATTATTGATATGAATCAATCTATTGAAGTTGTTTTCAATAGTAATTCGAAACTAATGTTGAATATATCAATCAATGCGTTCAAAAGACAAATTTCATATTTGAGATTAATTAGGAATGAAAAAGTAAAACACTTTCATAGTTAAAATATAGAAAATATAGCAAATAAGTGATATAATAGGCATGGTTAAATAATAGACGATAACATCATTAAAGGAGGAAAAATGATGGCAAAAAAGACAGTTAGAGATATTGATATCAAAGGAAAGAAAGTCTTAATTAGAGTTGATTTTAATGTTCCTCTTAAGGACGGAAATATAAGTGATGAAAATAGAATTGTTCAAGCTCTACCTACATTAGAGTATGTATTAGCACAGGGTGGAAGAGCAATTGTTTTTTCTCATTTAGGGCGTGTTAAGGATGAGAAAGATAAAGCAAGCAATAGTTTGAAAGTTGTTGCAAGTAGACTCAGCGAACTACTCAATAAGAATGTAGTTTTTATTCCAGAAACACGTGGACAAGCATTAGAAACTGCCATTAATAAATTAGAAGATGGTGAAATCTTAATGTTTGAGAATACAAGATTTGAAGATCTCAATGGTAAAAAAGAAAGTAAAAATGATCCAGAATTAGGCAAGTATTGGGCTTCATTAGGCGATGTTTTTGTCAATGATGCATTTGGTACAGCACATCGTGATGCAGCATCTAATGTGGGTATTGCGTCAAACATTAAGCAAACAGTTGCAGGATTTTTATTAGAAAAAGAAATTAACTTTATTGGTGGAACACTTGAAGATCCACAAAGACCATTTGTTGCTATTTTAGGTGGAGCAAAAGTTTCTGATAAAATTGAAGTGATTAAAAATTTACTTAAAGTTGCCGACAAAGTTCTTATTGGTGGGGGTATGGCTTATACATTCTTTAAGGCTCAAGGTATGGAAATCGGCAATAGTTTACTTGAAGCTGATAAATTGGATTTAGCCAACGAACTACTTGAACTTGGGAAAGGTAAAATAGTTTTAGGAGATGATGTGATTACAGCAAAAGCTTTTGATCCTGAAAGTGAAAAACATATAAGAAATATTACAGATATTCCTGTTGATGAAATGGGAATGGATATTGGACCCAGAACGATTGCTTTATTTGAATCTTATATTTCAACTGCTAAAACAGTGATTTGGAATGGACCAGTAGGCGTTTTTGAATTTCCAAGATTTGCTGAAGGTACACGCAGTATTGCTCAATCAATAACTGAGATAAAAGAACAAGCGACTACAATTATTGGTGGTGGTGATTCAGCTGCTGCAGTCATTCAATTTGGTTTAGCAGAAGGTTTTACTCATATTTCTACAGGTGGTGGAGCATCTCTTGAATATCTTGAAGGAAAACTTTTACCTGGTATAGAATGTGTTGATGATAAATAATGGATATCGGAAAAAAGATTAGAGCTCTTAGACTAGGAAATAGTTTAACACAAGAAGAGCTAGCAAATCGTTTAGAACTGACTAAGGGTTATATTTCACAACTTGAAAATAATTTGACATCACCATCTATGCAAACACTTTTTTCCATTTTAGAAGTATTAGGAACTGATGTTCATGAATTTTTCTCAAAAGAGGAAGAACAAACAGTTGTCTATAAAAAAGAAGATTTTTATGAAAAAGAAAACGAAGCTTTAAAGCATATGATTAGTTGGATTGTCCCCAATGCTTTAAAATATGAAATGGAACCAATCATTATTGATTTAGCTCCAGGAGGGCAATCAGAGATTGATGATCCTCATCCTGGCGAAGAATTCGGATATGTTCTTGAGGGACAAGTTGTACTCGTTATCAATAAAAAGAGATATATCATTAGAAAAGGTGAAACATTCTACTATTTGGCAAATAAAGAACATTTCTTAATGAATAGTAGTCATCAAAATGCTAAAGTTCTATGGATTAGCACTCCACCAATGTTTTAGAGAAGAAAGGGAAAATTATGGAAAAAGAAATTTTAATTAAAAGCACTTCAGGATTACATGCTAGTCTAGCAGCAAAAGTTGTTCAAACAGCATCAAAATATGCTGTTGAAGTCGAACTTCATTATCAAGATAAAGTTGTAGATTTGAAATCGATCTTAGCTTTAATGTCATTAGCTATCCCACGTGGCAAAAATGTTCGTATAGTTGCTAAGGGATCTCGTGCTGCAGAAGCAATTAAAGATATTTCATCAATTTTAGGGTAAGAACAATGAGTAGAAAACCTATTATTGCTGGAAACTGGAAAATGTATAAGACTAAAGATGAAGCTTATGCTTTCATCTATGCAGTCAATGTTGAACTTCCCGATCGTGAAGTTGTCGAATCTGTTATTTGTGCACCTGCAATCTTTTTAAAAGATTTAGTAAAACGAGAAGGTGAAAATCTTCGAATTGGTGCTCAAAATATGCATTATGCTCAAGAAGGAGCATTTACAGGAGAGATTTCTGGATCAATGCTCAAATCATATGGTGTTGATTATGTCGTCATAGGACATAGTGAAAGACGTGCCTACTTTAATGAGACTGATGAGACTGTTAATTTAAAATTGATTTCAGCAGTAAACATGGACTTAACACCTATTGTGTGTGTTGGAGAATCATTGGAAATTAGAGAAGCAGGAACAACTAATGAAGTTGTGAAAAAACAGATTGAAAAAGCTTATTTAAATGTAGATGTAAAACAAGCACTTAAAACTGTCATTGCTTATGAACCTATTTGGGCAATTGGAACAGGAAAAACTGCAACTCCAGAACAAGCAAATGATACAATTAAAGCAATTCGTGACGTGATTGCTAAACTATATGATCAAAGTATTGCAGATGAAATTCGTATTTTATATGGTGGATCTGTAAACACTAAAAACGTGGATAGTTTATTAGCAACTTCTGATATAGATGGTGCTTTAGTTGGTGGAGCATCGTTAGATCCAAACTCATTTCTAACTTTAGTTAGAGCTGCATATAAAAAAGAAATAAAATAATAATAAGATAACAAGAATAAAAATTCTTGTTATCTATTTTTTCTTTTTGGATTTTATGTTATAATTACCCTAGTAAAGCGCCAATACTTAATAGAATATTTTATAAAGTAAGCTTCATACGGGAGGGTATCATGTTCGCAGATCAGCTTAAAAATAAACACCAAAAGAATCTTTTTATTCTAGCTATTTTAGTTATTCTAATAACTATCATTTTTTTAGTAAGTTTTATTGCATTTCAAGTCAATTTTAAAATTGGGCTTTATATTTTGGGTGGAATTTTATTTTTAATGATTGCATACTATATCATTGAGATTAATTTGAGGAATAAAAGAGTTTATAAAATGAGATTTAAAGTTAAATCACTTGAATACAAAATTCCATATCCAGCATCCTTTAAAAAACAACAAAGAACATTATGTATTGATGGTAAAAAAGCATATACTATCAATAAAAATATTATTCCAGCACGCTTTGTTGAATTTGTTGAGGGTAGAAGAGCATATCTTATAAAAGAATTAGAAACTATACACGAAATCAATGAATATAAGGTATTATTTGTTCACCAACATACTTATGCATTAATCGAAGATGTTAACACTAAAAAGTGGTTGGTTCACCTTAATTGTTTAGAACCTGTTATTTCATGAAAAAGATCTTTTTAAAAGATTGTAACCACCACAACCTATTTTAAATACCTAAAAAAAGATGATTCCGAAGAATCATCT
>JAFGTI010000101.1 GCA_016934175.1 Acholeplasmataceae bacterium
CTTCGTT
This sequence comes from Acholeplasmataceae bacterium, assembly GCA_016934175.1. Classification (GTDB taxonomy): domain Bacteria; phylum Bacillota_I; class Bacilli_A; order Acholeplasmatales; family Acholeplasmataceae; genus Peloplasma. Next base: position 8 of record JAFGTI010000101.1, read on the forward strand.
CTCCATATAAAACCACATTATCAATTTTCTCATAAGCACCAAGATACCCAATTTTTTTATAACCAGCTTTGATAATGTATTCGAGCACAAGACGAACAGCTTCACGAAAATCGATGACAACACTATCATATTGATGTGGAATAGGTGAACTATCGACAAAAACAATTGAGCGTGTTTTTTTCTCAAAAGATTTGATTTCTTCATTCGTGAACTTCCCAATCGCAATCAATCCATCAATATGTGATAGATGATTTAAATTAAACTTCCCATTTTCACGATAAACAGTCATAATATAAATTCCTTGTTCTTTTGACTGTCTTTCAATCCCATGTCTAATTTCCATGAAGTAAGGATCTTCGATTTCTTTTTTTGTATCATACCAAAGAACAACCCCTATATGTAGGTTTTCTTGACTATTATTTAGCTTTTTTGTATATCCCAGTTGTTCTGCAACTTTTAGAATCTCTCCACGTGTATCAGGTGAAACACTGAGTGATTGATCGTTATTTAACACTCGTGATACGGTTGTGATAGAAACATTGCATTGTTCTGCAATTTGTTTTAATGTTGCCATAGAATCACCTTAGTAAAATATTTACTATAATTTTATCACCGTTTTACTAAACTGACAAGAGTATTTGTGAAAAATAGTTAAAAATAAAAAAGCATTGGAATAACCCAATGCTTTTTGATGTATTGTTATCAGATTAAACTATACTTCTTTTTTCATTTTGATTAACGTTGTAATTGCCCCATAAATCAAATAGAAACCGAAAGCAACAAATAAGAAGAATGAGATAGGTCTTGAACCTATAATGCCAATGTAGATGAAATTAATGACCATAAATGGTATATCAATCACACCGGCAAGTAATAAGACCACTGCATAGAATGGTGCGCCAAAAACTAACGCAATAATGGGTGGAATCAATTTCATTAATGCTGTATTAAACCCACTTCTAAGTAAAAAGAATAAGAATGCGATTAATGCAGCCGTCCATATCGGAGATTTTTCATACTTAGCTCCTATATTACCGGTTAACATATGAGAAAGTAACATCAAAACTAAATAAAGAAAAATGATGAATGCAATGAGTGCTTCAAAAAATGGTGTCGTCCCAGTAAATGACATGGATTGAAAATCAAAGGATGTAATGAGATTGATGAATGCGGTTGCTGCATTCAAGAAACCAACAATAAGTAAAATACTGTGAGCAGCAAACGTTTTACCCTTGTATTCAAGTCCTATGACTGCAAATACCACGAGAGCTACTGGAGCCATCACTTGTAAGATAAACCAAAAGTTACCTCCTGGATAGCTATACATAGCAAATACTAAGCTCATGAGGGTGATGATGATTAAACGAATGGTGCTTGGAATTGAATCTTTAAATTTTTTAATAAACGACATAGTATATTTTCCTCCTTATTTTTCTATATCGATTGTAACATGAGGTAAGATGAACAAAATAAAATGTGCTTTATATTTTTTTTACTTGATCTGAAAAATTAGGGAATTGATGGTGAAATGATACTTTCACCATTAAAAGTGATTCAATTTCATTTAAAATTTGAAAGAGTGAAGATCTTGTTTCAAATTCATCTCTTGTTTTAGGTAATTCAGAATTTTTATATCCTTTTTGCATTACATCAAGTTTTCTAAGTTGAGTCACTGCGCGATTATATAAACCAATATCATAACTCAATTCTAAAATAAAAGTTGAAACATCTTTTGAAAAAGGATGGATTGTTTGAATTTTTAATGCTTGTTGATACATATGACGAATGTAAGATGCTTGTTCTTTTCGCATGTGGAAATAGCTTAAATAGCTATGATCATTCATAAATAAAACATCTTTATCGACGATTTCAACTTGATCGATTAAATTACTAATTTTACGATCAAGCAATTGAAAGTGACGATAATATTCTTCTTTGTATCCAGGATCTTTTAAAAGTAAAGATAACATGTATAAATGATCTCGAATTAATTGATCAATCGATTCGACATGTCGATTCAATTCCTTTTCACTAATCGTTGGATATAGAATATTAAAGATTGTTGAAATACCGACAGCAATCAACATAATATAGACTGCATTAAGTAACACAGGAAATGAGAAAGTTCCTTCATTTAATAAATGTGAAACTAAGACTAATCCTGGAACAATCCCTTCTGGTACTTTTAAGACCCAAGATGTGTATGCATAAATGAAGATAAATATACTAAAGACAATGAAATTATATCCAAAAGCAATAAATAATAAAGTGGATAAAATTAAACCAAAAAGGACCCCGACGAGTCGCTTTCCTGACATGGTCAAAGAATCTCTTTTATTTAAATTGATACATAGTATCGCGATAATCCCAGCGGTAATAGAAAAGTTCACGTTTAAAAGGCTAGCAAGTAAACTCGCTAACACGCCAACGATTGTCATCTTGATTGCAGTGTGTAAAAGCCTCAAGAGCCTACCTCACTTTTTAGCTAAAGATTTATATTGCTCAAAATAGTGATGAATATCCGATAAGCAGAAAGGTTTTTCTGCATTTTCAATGCGTTTAATTAATTCTAATCTTTGAGATTCAATGATTTCCATAATCTCAGTTGGATAATTCATAGAATGGCTATGTTCCTTATATTCTCTTTCATCTAAGAGGATATAAGATCCATCAGGAAATACTTTAATATCAAGATCATAATCAATGTATTTGATGGCTTCACCATCATATAAATAAGGAGATGAAAGATTACAATAAAAGTAAACACCATCCCTTTTTAACATCCCAATGATGTTAAACCATAAATCATTATAAAAATAGCATATTGCTGGTTCTTTCGTATGCCAGCTTCTTCCATCACATTCAATCACTCGCGTTCTGTAATTCGCAGTCACAAGCATTGATTGTGTCTGCTCAAGAACTACAGCTTTTTTCCAGATCCGATGAAGCTTTTGATCATGTTTGTAGCTGTGAATTGGCACTGTCATGCCGGTTGATAATTTCATAAAACCACCCCAAATGTTGGTTATATTATATCATTATATGGCTTTATTTACATAAACTATACTTGTTTTTTGTTTCAAATTGACCAAATAAGCTTTTAAACACATTGTGAATCAAAAAAGTATTACGAGATAAACTTATTTTTTTAAAAAAATAGATGGTTGATAAAAAAA
>JAFGTI010000102.1 GCA_016934175.1 Acholeplasmataceae bacterium
AGTCTGTGCAAATCCACTTGACCAGTAATAATTTGCTGTAATTATTCCACTTTGCCAGCCTTCTTTTTCTTTTAAGAAATATTTAAAGAAACTCACGTATTTAAATACTGAAAAGTTTTTAGCCAAGAGCGCATAAAGTAAAATTAAAGCAACTAAATCGTTGTGTTTTGTTAATATATTCATATTCAAGAAATCAACATAAAAATTTGAAATAAGCTGTGCCAATTCATGCTTCTTACTCTTTAAATTTCTCTCAAAAAGAAAGATGAGTTGTTCTAAATCTTCCTTTCTTGAATGTTTTTTAAGTTTTAGCATACCTTCTTCTTGTTTTTCATAGGTCGCAAATTGGATAATGTCTGAATTTTTTGATAAAAGTTTAATCAAATTGCCTACTTCATTTACTAAGAGTTCAAATGATTCGGGTCTTCTATGCAACTGATTAAGTGCAACTTTTAAATTTGATAACAAAAACTCATCTTTAGTACGTGGTGACATTGGTTTTTTAGCAAATAATTTAATTCTCGCATCTGTCATTTTCAATTCAAGATAATGAGCGAGTGCAATTAAATTATTCTCCATAGTTTTCTTTTCAAACATTGCAAGATCACGACTAAATAAATCATCATAGTAAAATGATTTACCCTTAGATTCATATAAGGATAAAAGGAGTAGCATTACTTCATTACTGATTTGAATACGCTCCATATTTGCTAGTGCTTTCATGTCATCAATCCTCTCTTAGAATCTAAAACTACTTCCTCCGATGAATTCCCGTAACAATGAATTACATGGCACGATGTCATCATCAATATCTTTAAAATATTTCAAAAATTTTAAAATTCTATTCGCTGTTATAAAATGCTTATTATCACTGGGTATTGCTTGGAGTTGTTCAACTGCATGTTTTTTTAATACAGCAAATTCATAAGTGAGTTCTGAATTAAAGACGAAGTTCGCTTCCTTTTGAGTAGGATAAATCCACTTGAACTCACCTCTTCTAACTGATGGCCACATATCCATAGTATCGATTGCAGATGAATTACGATATTTTTGATCACGTACGATTCTTCTTAGCAATCTTAACTCAGTAATGCTAATTGGATTATGATTATCAATATGTAGCTGCGTTTGAGGTGAAATGTAGATATTATATTTTTGATGTTTTTGAATGCTTCGTGTTAGTTTTTCATTTAATGCATGAATACCCTCGATGATTATAGGTGTATCTGATTCAATTCTTATTTTTCTTCCAGCTTCTCTTTTACCAGTCATAAAATTAAAGTGAGGTAAAATTACTTCTTCACCTTGAATAAGGCTTAACATATCATGATTAAATAATTCGACATCAATTGCGTCAACATGTTCTAAATCAGGTGTGCCATCATCATTTTTTGGAGCAAGATGTTTTCCAAAATAGTAATCATCAATTGAAATCATAACAGGTGTAATACCTCGGCTCATTAATTCAATTCGCATTCTTGTTGCAAACGTCGTTTTTCCAGATGAAGATGGACCAGCAATTGCAATCAAACGAATGCTTTCAATATTGTTTTGAATGAGATTCCCTAAGTCATAGAGCATATGATTATGTTTGGTTTCACAAATATTAACAAATTCGACAGATGATGCATAATCTTTAGCATAATCGTTAATTAAAGGAATGGTATTTCCGTGTATAACCTTACCCCATTTAGCGGCTTCTTTAAGCGCCATACCAAATCTTGGCTCATCAGAAAATGGAGGCAATTGACCATTGAATTCTGCTCTTGGATACTGAATAATAAAACCTGGATGGTATAAAAATAAATTAAAATTATTTAAATAAGCAGTCGAAGGCAACATATATCCAAACATATAGTTGATATAGCCGTTACATTCATAAAGATTCACATAGTCTTCTTCTCTATAAGAAAGAACTGCAACCTTATCTAACATATCAAGTTCTGTATATAATTTTGTTGCAGCACCAACAGAAACACGACGTCTTTCAATTTGATAATCATGCTTAATAATTGTTTTCACTTCATCACGAATAGCTTGTACAACAGCATGATTAAGCACTCCATCAAAATATTCAAAGACACCCAAAATAGATCTTGAGATGCTATAGTTGAATTTAACTTTTGCGGTTGGATATAAGTTTTTAATCGCCATTGAAATAACATACCTTAATGTTGACTCATATATGCGAATCGCATCACTATTGTCATACTTCAAAAATGATATTTCTGCATCTTTTGAAATGATATAACTTAATTCTCTTAATCTACCATTAACAGTTGCTGCTAATGCATCATTGATTTTTAATTCAATGGCAATTTCTTTTAAAGCGATAGGCTTTGAATATTCTTTTATGTTATCTTGTATAGATAATTTCATCGGATTTCTCTCCTTATTCGTCCTCGTCAAACAAATCTAAACGACTTAAATGTATTTTTTTATTGTCTTTTGTAATGATTTCTTCTTTTAGAATATCAATGGGATCAATAACTGGTTTAATCTTCTTCTTGAGTAATCTTTCTGTGATTTTTTCTTCAATAATTTCTTCACTTGCTGCGTCAATTTCAATACTATATCCTCTACCATAGACTGAATCATCGAAAATCTTTTTACCAAATTTATTTCCTGAATATTTGAGTTCAGAAACACATGTTTTAATTGAACCTTTTTCTGTCACAATTAAAACTGCTGAATCTTCTTTTTGTTGTTCTTTTGATAATCTAGATGCTGATACTGCAAAATGTGGATTTGATTTTTGATGCTCTATTACTAAAATACCTCTTCTATTTCTATTATAGATGGGTAACTCTTCAACAATATCCTTGATGACGTGACCGCGTGAGGTTAGCATAACAAAGTCATCACCAGGTTTCACAAATAATGCAGAAACCAATTGATCACCTTCAGAAACTGACATACTTCTAACACCACCAGCCTGAAGACCATATAAAGGAAGCTCAACAGATCTAAATCTTAATGCATAGCCTTTACTCGAAATTGATAATATATAATTTCGTTCTTCAATATCAACGTAAGCAAGCTCATCACCATCTGATAAACGCATCGCTTTCATTGGTTTATTGTATCTGGAAACTTCAAAATCAGATAATTTAGTTTGTTTCATCATGCCTTGAGCAGTGGCTAATAAAACAACTTGACCAGTACTGAAACTTGATACAGAAAGCACTTTAATAACACGTTCATTCTTATCAATTGGAACAATATTATTTATATATATACCGAGATCTTTCCATTTTTGTTCATCAATCTTATAGACGGGTAAAAAGATAAAGTTCCCTAGATTAGTAAATATAAGCAAGGTATCTAAAGTATTAAGCTCGCGTTCGAATATTAATGCATCATCAGCTTTTAAACCAACAGTTTGAGATGCTTGATGACTTCTTGTACTTGCACGTTTTACGTAACCTTCTTTTGTAATACCAATCATTACTTTTTCTTCACTGATTAGATCTTTATGGTCGATTTTAATATTTTCAATTTCAGCTTCAATCTCAGATTTTCGATCGTCACCTAATAAATTAGAAACTTCAATCAGTTCTTTTTTAATCACTTTTCTTAAAGCATGCTCACTTGATAGAATGTGTTCTAACTCTTTGATGCGCGCAGTTAGGCCATCACTTTCGTTTTGTAGTGCAAGTATATCTGTATTTGATAAACGATATAGTTGCAAAGTAACGATTGCTTCAGCTTGTAACTCAGAAAAGTCAAAAGCTGCGATAATATTCTCTTTCGCATTTTGCTTATTTTGAGAATTACGAATAATTTTTATTATTTCTCCGACTACAGAGACCATCTTCATCAAACCAAGAACTATATGCTGTCTTTTGCTTGCCTTTGATAATTCATAGTTTGATCGGTTTGTTATGACATCTTTTTGATGATTAACATAGGCTTTTAAAATAGGGATTACGCCAACAAGTACAGGTCTATGATTTAAGATAGCAACCATATTATAATTATAAGCAACTTGTAAATCTGTTGACTTAAACAAATAGTTGATTAAAAATTGAGCATCTGCACCTTTTTTTAGATCGATTGCAATTCTTAATCCATCTTTATCTGATTCATCTCTGATTTCTAGGATGTCATCGATTTTTTTATCAATTCTCAACATATCAATTGATTTCACTAAATCTGCTTTGTTAACTTCATAAGGTATTTCAGATATGATGATCTTATCTTGACTCTTTGAAACTTCTTCAATATTCGTTTTAGCACGAATGACAATTTTACCAGAACCCGTTTCAAGCGCACTTAAAATACCAGCATGACCTTGAACAATACCACCGGTAGGAAAATCTGGACCTTTAATGATTTCAACAATATCAGAAATCGTTATATTTTCATTGTCTAAATAAGCAATTGTAGCAGCAACAACTTCTCGTAAATTATGAGGTGGTATTTTTGTTGCATATCCAGCACTAATACCCGTTGCTCCATTGACTAATAAATTTGGAAATTTAGCAGGTAAAACAACTGGTTCAAGTTCTTCATCATCAAAGTTAGGAACAAAAGGAACAGTTCTTTTATCAATATCGCCTAATAAAGCCTCAGAGGCTCTCGATAGTCGTGCTTCTGTATAACGCATCGCAGCAGCACTATCACCATCTATTGATCCGTTATTACCATGCATATCAATGAGAGGTACACGCATTTTAAAATCTTGAGATAAACGTACCATAGCCTCATAAATTGATGAATCACCATGTGGATGATATTTACCCATCACTTCTCCTGCAATTCTTGCAGATTTCTTATAAGGTTTATTATGAAACATACCTAATTGTTGCATCGCATATAAAATACGTCTTTGAACTGGCTTTAAACCATCTCGTGCATCAGGTAATGCTCTATCTTGAATGATATATTTTGAATAACGGCCAAAGCGTTCAGAAACAATATCTTCTAGATTAGACTCAATAACTTTTTCGATAAATTTATCTAAGTCTTTACTGATTGACATTATTCCACCCCCTGATCAAGATCGAAATCATCACTAATTTCAAAATCGACATTATCTTCAATCCATGCTCTTCTAGGGGCAACATCATCACCCATAAGCACAGATATTCTTTTATCTGCAGCACTTAAATCATCAATTTTTACTTGAATGAGTGATCTACTTTCAGGATTCATCGTAGTTTCCCATAATTGAACAGCATTCATTTCACCTAAACCTTTATAACGTTGAAGAGTATATGGAGAATCATCAATTAAAGTTTTAAGTTCTTCATCACTCCAAGCATAAAATGCTTCCTCTTTTTTACCACGTTTTTTAGTTAACTTATAAAGTGGTGGTTGAGCAAGATAAAGTCTTCCCTCTTCAATTAAAGGACGCATATATCTAAAGAAGAATGTGAGTAATAAAATTTGGATATGTGCACCATCAGTATCGGCATCGGTCATAATAATTACTTTATTGTAATTACATTTTTTAATATCAAAATCAGCACCAAAATCAGCACCAATCGTATAGATAACAGTACTGATTTCTTCATTTCTTAAAATGGCTTCGATAGAAGTTCTTTCAGTATTAATGACTTTCCCGCGAAGTGGTAAGATTGCTTGAAATCTTCTGTTTCTACCTTGTTTCGCCGAACCTCCAGCAGAATCGCCTTCCACTAAGAATAGTTCATTAACTGATTTATCCTTACCTTGAGCTGGTGTAAGTTTACCACTTAGTACCATTTCTTTCTTTTGTTTAGATTTACCATTTCTGGCTTCATCTCTAGCTTTTCTAGCCGCATCTCTAGCTTTTTGGGCTTGTAAAGAACGGTTTATAATTAAACTTGCAATCTGTTTGTTTTCTTCTAGATAAGTTGTAATGTTTTCATAGACAACTGAATCTGTAGCATTTCTGGCTTCTGGAGTTCCTAGTTTACCTTTTGTCTGTCCTTCAAATTCCAATACTTCCTCTGGAATTCTAAGTGAAATAACAGCTGTTAAACCCTCTCTGATATCTGAACCATCTAAGTTACTATCTTTATCTTTTAATATAGAATATTTTCGTGCATAATCGTTTAATGACCTTGTCAATGCAGACTTAAAACCAATTTCATGAGTGCCACCATCTTTGGTTCTCACATTATTAACGAAAGATAAGATTGTTTCTGAATAACTCGTTGTAAATTGATAAGCAATATCAATCTCAATTTTTTTCTTCTTTTTTTCAGCTAATTGATATTCAGAATTTATCAAAAAAGTGTCATGTAACCCTGTTTTATCTTGATTTAAAAATTCAATATAAGCTTTAATACCATCATCGTAGCGAAATGACTCCTTTTGAGGTTTTCTTTGATCAATCAGATTTATCTTTAATCCTTTGATCAAGAATGCAGCTTCTCTTAAGCGTTCTTTAATCATATCATATTGAAATAAAGTTGTCGAAAATATTTTTGGATCGGGTTTAAACCAAACAGTTGTACCTGTTTTCTTAGTTTCACCGATTTTTTCAATTTCAGTAATTTTTGAACCACCATCTGAAAATCTTTGTCGCCAAATTGTTTGATCTCTATAGATGGTAACTTCTAAAAATTGTGAAAGAGCATTAACTACGGATGAACCTACACCATGTAGACCACCGGATACTTTGTATCCGTCAGTATCAGAAAACTTGCCTCCGGCATGCAAAACAGTAAAAATGATTTCTGTTGTAGGTCTTCCTGAAGCATGCATTTTATAAGGCATACCTCGACCATTATCAGAAACCTCTATACTATTATCAGCTTTAATTATTAAAGTGATTTCATTACCAAAACCCGCAAGAGTTTCATCAATTGCATTATCAATGATTTCCCATACAAGGTGATGAAGTCCTTTAGCATCAGTCGAACCAATATACATTCCAGGTCGTTTTCTTACAGCTTCTAGACCTTCAAGAATTTGGATCGATTTCTCATCATAAATTTTATTTGTCTTATTCACGTGATCACCAACTTAATTTTATGTCTTTATTATACCAAAAAATATAGTCAACTACAATGTTTGATGATGTTTTATTTTTTTCATTTGACATTCAAAATGCTCATGATATAATGATTAGGTAATGGGGTGATTATATGACATATGTTTGGATAGGTTTACTCATGATTTTATCATACTTTTTAGGATCAATACCTAGTGGTTTGATCATTGGAAAAGTATTTAAGAATATTGATATACGCGAGCATGGTTCAAAAAACACAGGTGCAACCAATACTACGCGCGTTTTAGGTTTTAAATATGGCATATTTGCCTTCTTTTTTGATGGACTTAAAGGAGCACTAGTCATCTTGTTAGTTTATTTAATAGGACAAGTTACTCATGATCAAAGTTTATACTTGGTGAGTAGTTATCAAATCAATATTTCAAGCATCTACGGTATGGCTGCAGTAGTCGGACATGTATTCCCCATTTATATTAATTTTAAAGGTGGAAAAGCCGTTGCAACCTCAGCAGGAATGATTATAGCAATTGAACCATGGGTAGGTCTTGCAGTGATTATTATCTTTTTAATTGTTTTTCTATCAACTAAATATGTATCATTGGCATCAACAACTGCTGCTTCATTAACACTCATCTATTTCTTTATTCGAATCTTTATTCAAGATAGTTTATATAACCAACCTACGCGTATTATTGATTTTGTGATTATAACGATGTTAGGAAGCTTAATTTTTATTAGACACAAGCTAAACTATAGGAGATTAAAAGCAGGAACAGAATTCAAATTCTTTTCTAAAAAAAATAAATAGTTCGTGAGAACTATTTTTTTATGTAATCATATGATTTTATAAGTCTTAAATATTCGAATCCAATAATTCCTATCCACATCTCGCTTGCTTTTTCAAAGATATCTGGATAAATACCCCAATTCCAAGTAGGCTTCCATACGCCATCATCATTTCTTGAAAGCATTGCTAAATCAAGTTCTTTGATGATAAGATTCCTATAAACATCAGATCCAAGTGATGGATGATATTTAATAAGTGCTGATGGTTTTACAGCATAGCTAGAAAACCATTTTGATTCATCAAGTTCAATTATTTTTTCCATATGAGTTAAAATTAGCATTTTTACTTTTTCATTCATTAAATCATGACGATTTGCAGATATTAGATCATTTGCCATATCTATGATTGATCTAAGTTCATGAACTTCTATTGTTGTACTCTTTTTTAAATATTTAATTGCTTGGTTTACGACGTGATTTGCCATTTTATATAGTTTACTATTTTTTTTCTCATATTTAAGAACAAATCCAGCAATTGAAGCCGAAGGATTTAAATCAAATGAATCGTGCTGAAAATTCCACCAAGGAGCACAAGGATAATGGTCGTTTGATGGTATAAGTCTTGGCCATAATTGATATTGACGTTCAAAAGTAGATTCGAGATAATCAAATAATCGTCTAACCATTGGTAATTCGCCTGAGATGTCCAACGTTCTGAGTATAGTCATTGCAAACCAAGAAGTAATTGGTGAAGAATTTGGATTCCAAGAATCTGGTTCTAGTGCACGTCCAAAACCACCATCAGGATTTTGATACTTTTCTAGTTCAATGAATACATCTTCTTGAAGTCCATGACTAAATAAATGATCGATTTGAGCAATTTCAAGAGGTCTCGCATATTTTTTTATTTGTGAAATTAAAGCAATTAATTCTTTATGATCCATTTTTTTACTCCCATATATAAAAAAGGCATATGTTGAATATGCCATCTATATTTCTTTTTATTTATATTGATTCATTGAAGCTAATATTTGGCGAACTTGTTTTTCAGATGGGGTTCTTCCCATTTGCTTCATCATTTCACGAATCATCAATTCATTCACTGGTGGATTCTTTTCCAAATACTTTTTAAACCAAGCACGTGCAGCAAAAAATCCGACAACTGCACCTAAAAGTATAGCAACAACTAACAATACGATAAACAACCAAACTTGTAATCCTGGCATCCTAAATCACTCCTTACTTGCTATTATCTATTTTACTCGATTCATTTAAAAAAAACAAGCAAAAATGAGTATGGTTTGACAGAATATGATAATTTGATTATAATGAGCACAAAACCTAGTTTTTGAAGGGACTAATTATGGACTTTTTCATACAATTCGTTATCAGTTATGCAAGCTATGTGATTATTGCATATTTTGTTTATAATATCTTAGGCAGAAAAAGAAATATACCAATGATTATTCTTGGTGTTATTTTCATATCATCATTGATTGATTTTACTAATAAATTAGGTATTGGTTTAGAATCAAAAGTCCTTGTACTTTATTTTATGATGAGAGTACTTCCAGTTTTATTTGCTTTTTATACGTTTATGGTAATCACTGGTGGTGTACAATTTTTTAGTCTAAAAAGAAGAAATAAACCACTCAAAGGGATATCAAGTGATATTCAGACGAAAAGATTATCAACAATGATTAGTATGTTTTCCTTAGTGGGTTCACTTGGATTTGGTACACTCAGTTTCTTCTATATTGAAGGATTTATCAAATATATGATGATTGTTATCTTAATTTTTGCTTTTATATTTAGTATCTATATTTTACTCAGTAATCATAAAATTCTTAATGAGCAAGTAATTCTTATTATTGGTAGAAATCGAGAAAAGTTATATTCATATCAAATTCCAAAAGACAAATATAGAATTGTGATTTCGGATTTTTTTAACAATGATAATTATATCGTGGATCCTATAGGAATTGCTATTTTGAAAGATGAGAATCGTAAAATCCAAAAAGATTATCTTTATTGGATTGCTACAAGCGATTCAGTTGATGTTAGTGATGAGAAACTAAATGAACTATCTAAACTGAATTATTCATCTCAATTATCACTATTTGAGAAATACCATTACCGCACTTTAATTTTTGATATTGACTCAAGTGGCAATGCAAACTTACTCAAGAACAAGAAAATAAAATAAAAAAAAATAGAACACCTATTCTTATTCTGAACTGCCCCCTGTCAAGTAGACAGTGGAAATAATTAAATATTTAGTTGATTTAAGGCTTGCTTTCGATATTCAATCGGAGTTAAG
>JAFGTI010000103.1 GCA_016934175.1 Acholeplasmataceae bacterium
ACGCCACCAGCAGTTCTACCCATTGATCTTGCATCGGTTTCAGCAAATCTAATTGCTTTACCGTTTGATGCACCTAAGATAATTTCTTTAGTTCCATCAGTAAGTCTAACACCTAATAATTCATCGCCTTCTCTTAGTGTTAGAGCAATAATACCGTTAGTTCTAATGTTTTGATATTCGCTTATCGGTGTACGTTTTACAACTCCTAATTTTGTGATAAAAGTTAGATATTCATTTTCTGCTTCAAAGTTTTTTACACTTGTAAATGAAGTCAAAGTTTCATCAGAATCAAAGTCTAGAAGATTTACTATAGGTAATCCTTTAGATTGTCTTGATCCTTCGGGAATTTGATAACCCTTGATTTTGTATACTCTACCTTTGTTCGTAAAGAATAAATGATAGTCATGTGTTGAGGTCATCAATATATGTTCTACATAATCATCCTCATGAACCTTAATACCGGACATGCCCACTCCACCACGATTTTGTGTTTTGTAATGTTCAACTTTCATGCGTTTGATATACCCATTATTTGTTACGGTGATGATGACATCTTCAACTGGAATCAAATCTTCATTTTCAATACTTAAATCCTCATGTAAATTAATTTCTGATTCTCGAGGTTGATAATAAGATTCTCTAGTTTGAGTAAGTTCGTCTCTAATGATTTCTATTTTACGCTCGTGGCTCACTATAATTTCTTTATAGTCAGCAATTTTAGTGAGTAATTCAGTAAGCTCTGATTCTATCTTTTCAATTTCCATACCAGTCAACCGTTGGAGTCTCATATCAAGAATTGCTCTTGCTTGAATTTCAGAGAAACCATAAGCTTCAATTAATGCTTGTTTAGCTTCTTCTCCCGTACGATTTTGTTTGATAATTTCAATTGCATGATCAATGTCGTGAAGTGCAATAACCAACCCATCTAATATGTGTTGTCTTGCTTCTGCTTTTTCAAGATCATAATTGGTTCTTCTTTGAACAACTTCAACTTGATGTTCAAGATAATATTTGAGTGTATCTTTTAAGGTTACCATTTGTGGTTGACCTTTAACTAAAGCAATCATATTAATTCCAAAAGATTGTTGAAGTTGTGTATATTTATAAAGATTATTAAGCATGACATGTGGATTGACATCTCTTCTAAGTTCAATGACAATGCGCATACCTTTACGATTAGATTCATCTCTTAAATCTGTAATACCTTCAACAATTTTTGCTTTTGCTATATCTGCAATTCTTTCAATCAATGTTGTCTTATTAACTTGGTAAGGAATTGCTGTAATAATGATACTATTTCTGTTTTTATGTGAGATAATTTCCGCTGTTGCTCTATTTGCGATAATTCCTTTTCCTGTTTCATAAGCTTGACGAAGACCTGTTAATCCAAGAACTTGCCCTCCGGTTGGAAAATCAGGGCCTTTAATATATTCCATAAGTTCCGTGATAGTGATTTCTTCATTATCCATATATGCAAGTAATCCATCAATAACTTCAGCTAAGTTATGTGGCGGAATATTTGTTGCCATTCCAACTGCAATACCAGTTGATCCGTTGACTAATAAATTAGGGTATCTCGCAGGCAAAACTGTAGGTTCACTTTCTGAACCGTCATAGTTATCTACAAAATCAACAGTGTTTTTGTCTAAATCTCTAACGAGCTCACCAGCAAGTTTAGACATTCTCGCTTCTGTATATCTCATAGCGGCAGCGCCATCCCCATCAACAGAACCAAAATTACCGTGTCCATCAATCAAAGGCATTCTATATGAGAAAGGTTGCGCCATGCGAACCATAGCTTCATAAATACTCGAATCCCCGTGAGGATGATATTTACCCATAACTTCCCCAACAATTCTTGCTGATTTTTTATGTGCAGTAGATGAAGACATTCCTAAATCATTCATGACATACAAAATACGTCTTTGAACTGGCTTTAAGCCATCTCTTATATCAGGAAGTGCACGTGATACAATGACGCTCATCGCGTAATTTAAGAATGATGTTTTCATTTCTGTAGAGATATTTATTTCTTTAACATATCCCTCAGTTGTTTTTAAAGTGTTATTTTCTTCCATTGTTATCAACCTTCCTATGCATCAATATTGCTTGCATAAATTGCATTTTCTTGAATAAAAGCTTTTCTTGGTTCAACTTCTTCACCCATCAACATGCTAAAGACCTGATCAGCATCCATAGCATCAGTCAAAGAAACTTGAAGTAACGTTCTAAATTCAGGATCCATAGTAGTTTCCCAAAGCTGTTCTGGATTCATTTCACCAAGACCTTTGTATCTTTGAATACTAGTGCGCCCACTCATATCAGCAAGCACCTTACTAAGTTGGTCTTCTGTATATACATATTCTATACGTTTCCCTTGTTGTACTTTGAACAAAGGTGGTTGTGCTATATAGACATATCCTAAATCAATTAACGGTTTCATATATCTAAAGAAGAAGGTAAGAAGCAGGGTTCTAATATGCGCGCCATCAATATCAGCATCGGTCATAATTACAACCTTATGATATCGTGCTTTTTCAGCATCAAATTCATCTCCTATGCCTGTGCCTAGCGCTTGAATTAATGATAGAATTTCTTTATTGCTTAAAATTTTATCTAATCTAGCTTTTTCAACGTTAAGTACTTTACCACGAAGTGGTAGAATGGCTTGATATTCTGATTCTCTACCTTGTTTAGCAGATCCACCCGCTGAATCTCCTTCGACGATATAAATTTCAGATATCATAGGATCTTTACTTCTACAATCTGCTAATTTAGAAGCAAAACCAAGCGCATCAAGTGGTGATTTTCTTCTCGTTGCTTCTCTTGCTTTTTTAGCTGCTAATCTCGCACGTGAAGCCATTAAACATTTTTCTACAATTGCTTTTGCATCAGCAGGATTTTCCATTAAGTACCTTTCTAGTCCTTCACCAACAACTTGACTTGTGATTTGACGTACTTCTGGATTTCCTAGTTTTGTTTTTGTTTGTCCTTCAAATTGAGGATTCGGATGTTTTAGAGACACAATAACAGTTAACCCTTCTCTTGTATCTTCTCCAAGAAATGAATCATCTTTTTTAAGTAGTCCATTTTCACTCGCATATTTATTCAATACACGCGTTAAAGCCATCTTAAATCCATCTTCATGCATACCACCTTCGTGCGTTGGTATGTTGTTAGCAAATGAATAAAGATTAGTTGCATAAGAATCATTATATTGTAAAGCAATTTCTAATGTGATTCCATCAACCTCTTTTTCAGTATAAAGAATATCCCGATTAACTTTGCCTTTTCCCGAGTTTAAGAATCCTACATATTCAACAATACCACCTTCATAGTGATATGTGTTTTCTATAGGTATTTCTCCTCTTAAATCAGTTATTGTAATCTTAATTCCTTTATTAAGGAAGGCTAATTGTTGAATTCTATTTCGTAAAATTTCATAATCATAAACTATAGTTTCAGTAAAGACCAAATGATCAGCTTTAAACGTTACAACTGTTCCTGTATGATCGCTTTCACCAATTACAGTAACATCAGTTACTGGAACACCGCGTTCATAGCGTTGTTGATAACTTTTATTATCCCGGTGAATTTCTACAACATACCATTCGGATAGTGCATTAACAACAGAAGCACCTACACCATGTAAGCCTCCTGATACTTTATAAGATTTTCCATCAAATTTACCACCTGAATGAAGTGTAGTTAAAATAGTTTCAACTGCTGGTCTTTGTGTTTTAGGATGTAGATCTACAGGTATGCCTCGTCCATCATCAACCACACGAACCACATCATCTTTCAATAATTCTAAAGTGATGACAGATGCATATCCGCCTAAAGCTTCATCGATAGAATTATCGACAATTTCCCAGAC
>JAFGTI010000104.1 GCA_016934175.1 Acholeplasmataceae bacterium
AAATAACCTGATGTAGCTGCAGCATTACCTACAGTAATTGTTGTATCAGTAATACCTTGAACAATAACTGGGCGAATCTTATAAGGAACAAATGCTATTTTTGTTTCCCAAGTTAATGTGACAATACCAGTTTCATTTAAAGCTGCACTGTTAAACCCACTTACTGCATAATCAGTAACAATTTCTTTATCACCATTATTATAAACAGCTTCTACAACTAAACCAGTTGTATCAAAGTCTTCACTGATCACATAGATTTGTTTGTCAGGACGTTCAAGAACTTGAATGTAAAGAAGTTCTTTGTCAGCATCTGGATCGAATACTGTAACTGTAAATGTGACTGATTTATCACCATATGCAAGTGTTAAAGTCTTTAATCCAACAGTAGCTGAAGCAAATCCAGTAATTACGAAATCATCACTGGTTAAAACTTTTTCAGTACCATCTGACATCATTGCTTTAACTTCTAATCCTGCTAAATCTAGTTCATCATCGATTACATATTCGTCTTTGGTAATAGGCGTTACAATGACTAGACTTTCAACTGTAGCCTCGGCAGTATCTGTACAAGCACCTAATCCGAGGGCACCGAATAAAACTAGTAAAACTAAAAATATTCGTTTCATATTATCTCCTTTTTTGCCTTTTGGCATATTATTATTATTTCTGTCCACATGAACAGCTAGTAACCTTATTTTTGTGAACCAAGGTAAGCATTAACAAGTTCTTGATCTTGCATGAGTTCTTGCCCGGTTCCTTCTTTCTTAACTAAACCTAATTCTAGAAGATAAGCATAATCTGCAATCTTCAAAGTTTGATATGCATTTTGCTCTACGATAAGGATAGTCTTTCCTTTCTTCTTTATTTGCTCAATAATTTGAAAGATATCTCTTACAATCAAGGGAGCAAGTCCAAGTGATGGCTCATCAAGTAATAGTAGTTTGGGCTTGCCCATAAGGGCCCTGCCAATAGCTAACATTTGTTGTTCCCCACCTGAAAGAGTTGAAGCTTGTTGTTTCTTTCTCTCACTTAAAATCGGGAAATATTGATAAACTTCTTTAAGTGATTCCTCAACTTGCTTTTTAACGCTCACTTTGATTTTTTTCTTGATACCATTTTGTTCAATTTCACGCGTTTCTGGCTTTAACGAATAAGCACCAACTCTTAGATTTTCTTCAACAGTAAGCCCAACTAAAATCATTCTACCTTCTGGTGATTGCATTATCCCTTTTCCAGTGATTTTATGTGGATCACGATTTGTGATTTCTTCACCTTCAAATGTAATCGTTCCAGATTTTATTTTTGTTGCTCCTGAAACACTTCGAATGAGTGTTGACTTTCCTGCACCATTTGCTCCAAGAATTGCAACTATTTTACCTACATTAACATCAAGATTTACACCTTTGACTGCACGAATAATACCATAATCAATAATTAAATTTCTAATTTCTAATAATGCCATCTTATTCGCCTCCCAAATATGCTTCTTGGACTAATGGATTAGATTGGATTTCTTTTGGCGTGCCCATAGCAAGTTTTTTTCCAAATGAGATAGCACAAATCGTATCACATATACTCATGACTAAACTCATATCATGTTCAACTAAGAATATTGTGCAATTATATTCACTTTGTATTTTTTTAATTGTTTTAGCTAAAGCCTCAGTTTCTGAATCATTTAATCCAGCTGCAGGTTCATCTAAAATAATCAAGTTTGGATTCGTCATCAAAGTTCTAGCTAATTCAATTCTCTTTAGCGTTCCATAAGGGAGTCCAATAGGATAAAAATCTTTATACATTAATAAATCAAGGTCAGCCAAAATCTTTTCTGCTTTAGACTTTAAAATTGATTCTTCTCTTTTAAAACCGAACGTTTGTAGTGAATGTGATAAGAAACTAGCACGATAAAGAGAATGTGCCCCAACTAACATGTTATCTAAGATAGATAATTCCCAAATCAATTCAACATTTTGGAATGTTCTTACAATACCTTGTCGAACAACATTATGAACTTTGTAGTTATTCAATAAGAGAACATCATTTACTGAATTTCTATAAAAGATATTGCCTGTTCCTGATTTATAGAACTGAGTGATACAGTTAAATACTGTGGTCTTTCCAGCGCCATTGGGTCCAATTAAACCGAAGACTTCACCTTTTTTAACTTCAAAAGACAAGTTATCTACTGCTTTCAATCCACCAAATTGCATCGTTAATTGATCAATTTTTAATATGGCATCATCGCTCATGACACTTTCAGTGACAATTGAAGGATCGATTAAATCCTTAATAAGTACTTCAACTTTAGCTATCTTCTTATTTAATACTTTGGTTAGACGTTGTTTTTTAAGTTCAGCTTTTTGCTTTACTTGTTCAACTTTTGTCTTAATTTCTTTATCGAGACTTTCTTCGAATTGTTTGAATTTCACACTATCTTCAATGATTTTTTCTTTATAAAGTTTAAGATTGATTTCTAATTGTCGCTCAGGTAATTTGCGTAATTCATACTTTTTATATAGTTGAGTCAGTTTCTCTTTTTCTAAATACTCAACTTTACGCAATCTACTTTCAAGCTCTAATTGATGTGCCTTTTGATGTGCTTCAGTTTTATATTCTCTTTTGAATGCAGTTTTAACAGCTCTTTTTTTCCAATATATCTTTTCTTTTAGACGGTTAATTCCGGCCTCAGATACTCTTTTAACATATTCGTGATTAGGTAGTGTAGATAATTCAGCTTGATATAACTCATCATCCATCATCATCTTATATATTTCTAGTTTTCTATTTTTTCTGTCATTCAGTCTTTTCTCTAATACTGGAACATAAGCTTCAGTGAGCTCAATTTGATATGAAAGGTTTGATATTTGTCTTTCTAGGAGTCGTTTTTTCTGTTGATTAAGCTTCTTTCCCATAACGATACTCCTTCCATGATGTATTGAGTTTAGTGGCTATTTTTTTTGAAATGTTGATTAAATCACCAAATAACTTAACAACACCTCCAGGGTAAAACATAACTACTAAAATAATTAAAATGCCACTAAACATTAAATGTGCATTATTATATGTCTGAAAGAAAGGAATTCTTGAAAGCACAATATCTTTCAATCCAAAGACGATAAAGGTTCCAATTAAAACACCCCAAATATTTTTCGTACCACCAATAACTACAGCAGCTAAAACATTTAATGATAAGTCGATTCCCCAAGAATTCGGATATGAAGTGGTTGTTCTTACCATTTGAAGCATACCAGCTGTAACTGCGAACAATGTTGCTATTAAGAATGCTGTTAAGCGATATTTAAGAATACTGATTCCCATTGCTTGTGCAGCTGATGTACTATTTTTAATAGATAACATGGCTCTACCAGTTGGACTGTTTATGATATTTAGAATCCAAACCATCGATACAATCATGAAAATAACAATTAAATAGTAAATTGGATTATAAATGGAAGAAGTCGAACTGAAAATTCCAATAAATTTAATTCCTTCAAATAATCTCATACCATTTGACCCACCTGTTAAAGGTGAGTTCACGAAGAAGTTTTTTAGGATTTCCGAAAGTCCCAGTGTAACAATCGCAAGATACATTCCCTCAACCCGTAATGAGATAAACCCTACGAGTACGCCCAAGAAAAGTGCAACTGCTATTCCGATAAGAAAAGCAACTTCAGCTGGCATACCTGCGGTCTGGAATAAATAACCAATTAAATAACTTCCTAAACCCATAAATCCAGCAGTTCCAAGAGAAGCTAGACCTGCATATCCTAATAATAACATGAAGCCCAAAGCCACCATAAATCTAATCAATACCGGACTAATAAAATTAAGAAGCGATGGTCTAATAACACCAGTAGATCCAATAACTTGTAATAAAATTAGAAATACTCCTAAAACTAATATTGGGAAGAAAGGGTGTTTTGCAGTCTTTTTGAAGTAAGCAACAAATCTACTGTAAGCATGTTGTGATTTTTTATTGATCATGTTCATGGCTACACCTTCTTCGCTATCTTCTTACCAAATAGTCCGATTGGCTTGATAAGAATGATGATTAAGATAATAAGATAGACAAATACTTTATAGTAGATTCCTAAATCGGAATCCCCAATTTTGATTAATGGAGACACGATATAAGAAATTAAACTCAAGATTGGAATAATAATTGCTCCAATGATAGGGCCGAAGAATGTCGAAAATCCACCTAAAATTGAGGCTAAGAATCCGTTAACCTGCATTTCAGTCATCATTGCAACAGAAACAGTTTGTGTTGTTGCATACAAGATTGCACCTAATGAACCTAAAGCTCCTGCAATTCCCCAACTGAGTGCTGTAATCATTTTCGTGTTGACGCCCATCATACTAGCAACCTTTTCATTAGAAGCCGTAGAACGCACACCAAGACCCCATTTTGTATACTTTAGCGCAATGAATACGATAGATATGACAACTGTTGCAACTAGTATTGAAAAAAGATTATTTTCTTGCATTACGATGAATTGATCACCAATAGGTATTTTTATATTTTCAGTAAAAAATCTAGGTATTGATGGCATATTAAGATCTGCTTTAAAAAATATAGTAGGTAATAATCCCATTAAAAATAGAACGGATCCCATGGTAATCATTTGTTTCGTTAATATATTTGAGTAGCGTGATTTTCTAATCAAAACCACATCAATAAATACACCAATCAAAAACCCAACAATGATCCCACTGATGAAAGCCACCATCATTAATAAGAATACGCTGAAGTCAGGATAATGAATGATTAAATGTCTATTATATAAAACGGTTACGACATATGCTGCACTTGTTGCAATCATACCTTGTGCAAAGTTTGTCGTAAATGAAGTTCTAAAAATCAACACAATAGCTAGAGTTACCAAAGCTAGTGGTGCTGCATCAGCTAATGCTAAGATGAGTCTATTAATGATTCCAATTAAATCCATAATTTACCCCCATCTTATGATGTTTGCTGCCCATACATAACCTATACCAGCAGCTAACATACATATAACAGTGCCATCTTTGACCTGTCCTGATTTTAATGCCAAATGAAGAGATAGAATTTGATCGATTTGACCAATATGTCCATAATCTTCTAAATATATTGATTGATTAGGTTTAAGATTTAACTCAGCAAGCATCGATTCATGACCAGAACGTTTGATATGTAGAATATCTAAATATCCAATATCTTTACGTTCCAATTTTGATTTTCTTAAAGATTCATCAATACATTTATACCAATTGGGCATAGAAACTTCATTTAATCTTTTCTTCATTTTGACAGCATCCATGAGTCTAAGAGATTTTTTAGCCTCATCAATATTATCTAGCGTAATTGGATTGCATAAGCCCCCAATTGCGACACCAGCAGTTCTTGATAAGGAGCCATCACCAATAATATGAGAACCCAATAGGAGATTTTTTGGATGATTCTTTTTTAAAATGATGGCTCCCCCGCCTGCACCTAAATTAAACATCATGGACATGTCTTTATCTTCATAATCAATGAAATCGCCATTGCGATATCCACCTACAACCATAATCATATGAATCTCATCATCAGCGATGAGCATATCTTTTGCTATTTTCATAGCGGATACAGTAGTACAACAACGATTTTGTAAATCAATACCCCATGCATTCGTAGCTCCAATTCGATCTTGGATATATAATGCAGAAGTTGTTAATGGATATTCTTTCCATTCTTCCGTTACACTTAAAATTACTTGAATTTCAAGTGGATCTATTCCTGTATTTTTTAAAGCATCTAGAGCAGCTAAAGCACCCATTTCCTGAGTACCATCTTGAGGTAATTTACCAGGTACTGTCTTTTCTTGAATACCTAATTTTTCGATAACTGCTGTTTCGCTCCATATGCCTTTGGTTTTATCACTGATTTCTCTAGCTGTCATTCGACCTCTAGGTAAATATATACCAGTACCAACAATGCCTATTTGGACATTTTCCATAGGAATACCTGCTTTCTTGTGATTTTATAAGCGCATGCCACCATTAGCATTGATTGTCTGTCCGGTAATATAGGAAGCATCATCAGAAGCCAAGAATAAAGCTACACTTGCTATTTCCTCTGGTTGTCCTAAACGTTTTAACATAGTTAACTTAGCAAATTCATCAAGAAGATCTTGAGGAATGGTTTTTAATATATCCGTCATAATATAACCTGGAGCAATTGCATTAACTCTAACATTTGCACCTTTTCTAGCAAATTCTTTTGCCCATGTCATTGTCAAACCAATGACACCAGCTTTTGTTGCTGCATAATTTGCTTGTCCGATATTACCAAATACACCAACTACAGAAGAAATATTGATGATTGAACCATAACCATTAACTTCCATAAGTGGACCAAATAAACGTGTCATATTAAATACACCTTTTAAATTGACATCAAGAACTGCATTCCATTGGTCATCAGTCATTTTTCTAGTCATAGCATCTTTTGTAATACCGGCATTATTGACAAGAATATCAACTTTACCGTATTTAGCAACGACTTCATCATAAAAAGCTTTAACCGCTTCAGTATCTGTCACATTAAGATGATATCCAAAAACATTTTTTTCTGTATAGGTGAGTTCACCCATATCAGCTGCAATTACTTTTGCACCTTCTTTTGCAAATGCAATGGCCATTGCCATGCCTAAACCTTTTGCGCCACCAGTGACAACAGCGACTTTATGATCTAATTTTCCCATTTATTTTTTCTCCTCGATTATATTTTCTTTAATATTATAGCAGTTCCCATACCGCCACCGATGCATAAACTTGCTAAACCGTATTGGACTTTGGGCTGTTTAAGCATTTCATGAAGTAATGTCACAATAATTCTATTTCCACTTGCTCCAACAGGATGACCTAATGCAATAGCACCACCATTTAGATTAGTTTTTGACAGAATTTGTTCTTGCGTCATATGATGCTCGTCAGCAAGTTCTTTTAATACGCCTAATGATTGTGCTGCAAAGGCTTCATTAAGTTCTAATATATCCATGTCAGATAATTTAAGATTAGCAAATTTCAAAGCGTTTCTAATCGCTGGAGTAGGTCCTAGACCCATAACTGATGGATCAACGCCACCTTGACCAATACCAATAACTTCAGCAAGAGGTGTCAAACTAAATTTCTTAATTGCAGTTTCACTGGCCAATATAATAAAACTTGCACCATCATTAATACCTGATGAACTTCCAGCTGTTACTGTGCCATCTTTCTTAAATGCCGGACGTAATTGTGATAGTTTTTCTAATGATGTATTTCTATTGATAAATTCATCTTGAGCAAAAGTGATATCACCTCTACGATTTTTAATTATAATCGGTACTATTTCATCATTAAAGCGACCTTCATCTTGTGCCTTCATTGCCTTTTCTTGAGAATTCCATGCAAAATTATCTTGTTCTTCACGGCTTAAGTTATATTTTTCAACGATATTTTCAGCTGTAATTCCCATATGGTAACCTTCAAAAGCATCTGTTAATGCATCATATAGCATGTGATCCCTCATCGGTTGTTCTCCCATTTTTATACCACTACGTATTTGTGCAGGTATAATAAAAGGAGCTCCGCTCATGGATTCTGCACCACCAGCTACGACTAAATTGTGGAGACCCAATGTAATATTAGTAAAACCATTCATGACAGTCTTCATTCCACTACCGCATACCATATTTACCCCATATGCAGGAACAGATGAAGGGATACCAGCACCAATTGAAATTTGACGAGCTAGCCCTTGTTTCAAACCCGCTGGTAGAATGTTTCCGACTAATACCTCATCAATTTGTGTTTTATCAACTTTTGTTTCTTCAAGTAATACTTTTAATACTTGTGATCCAAATTCTGCAGGATGTACGGAAGCTAATGAACCCATAAATGAACCAATAGGACTTCTTTTCGCACCTACAACATAAACTTTTTCCATCTAAATTCTCCTTTTTATAAAAGCGTTTTCAATTCATTTGTGAAATAATAAAATACACAATAAAAGTCAGTTTTAACGGCCTTATTGCATATTTCGTATATAATGTAAGCGATTTTTTATAACTTGAACAAATATTCATAGTACGATTTCATCTTATCATAGTAAAAATACTTTGTCAATCTTTATTAATGCATTTTTCAATATTATAAACTTTTGATTTATAAATATATTTGTGAATTTAAATAACACTCGTACTCTACTCAAAAAGGAGTCTAAAGAAATATATTTCTTATATATACGAAAATTTGTTTTCAAATTATGCCATAACTAATAGGGTTGTAAGTGAACATAAATTAAATGATTGTCTTTTTTCAAGGTTTGGTATACACTATTATTAGGTGATAACATGAATCAACCGAATTATCGTTTACCCAAACGCAAAGATGGGCAAAAAACATTTGAACGCATCATAGAAACAGCACGAAAACTATTTTCAAAGAATGGATATCAAGCAACATCCATCAATGAAATTATTCATAAAGCTGGTATTGCTACCGGCACTTTTTATCTATACTTTGATGATAAATTCGCATTATATTCTTATTTGCTTGCAAAATATAGAAAAGCAATTAGAAAAGCAATTAGTGAAGGTATAGGTGGGGCAACCACAAGATATGAAAAAGAACGTCTCGGATTAAGAGCTTTTCTAAAGTTTGCATGGGAAGATCCCCTTGCATATCGTATTATTTGGGAATCCATGTTTGCTGATCAAAAGTTATTTAGGGAATATTACGAAACATTTGCTCATGATTATGTGAGACAGCTAAGCCATGCTGTCGAAACAAATGAAATTAGAGATGATGTTGATCTTGAAACCTTATCTTATATTCTGATGGGTATATCGAATTTTGTTGGTTTACAGGTGTTATTTAGAGATACTTTGACGGAGCAAGATTTAGATCAAATGACTGAGAATGTCATGAAAATATTAAATTCTGGAATGTTTAAATAAAATAGATAAAAAAAAGGGTCCTATTCAGCTTAGGACCTGTTTTTTTTACTCTTTTTCAATAGATTTGAAAGATTTAATTTTGAAAATCAGGTAAAGCGGACAGACTTTAGTTGATGCTGTAATTAAAGCAATCACAGTTAAAATTATGAACCAATAACTTACTGAAAAAGATAAGATGAGAAAAACAAAAGCTAAGAAATACCGAATATACTGATCAATTTTTCCAACGTTTTGAGAACCATTCATTTTATCACTCCTTATAACTATATTATAAACTTATCTATAAAAATTACAACGCATTTAATTAAAAGATTGGCGTTACTGTGATTTGTGACCCATCACAAGGTATATCTAATTTGCAATTGAGTTTATTCTCAATACCTTGACCTAACTCAAATCTAAAGAAATCAATTACTTTTATTTCATGTGAATTTAATAATTGCTCAACTTTTATTTCTGGATTTTTAATGAAATCTTGAGTTAATAAAGATACTTCTTTTAGATACATTTCAAATTTCGTTTCATCAAAAGACCCATTGTTTTTTTCATACATAAACTTTTCATAATTGATCGTATCGGAATCAATTTCTATTGGACTTAGGTACAACGGAGAATTTGCTGCAATTTGCATCGCCAACTCATTTGCTACTTGCTGATTTCCTTGATTTAGAATAATTAAAGTAACTACTTTACCACCTTGATGAATGTAGGTTCCAAAGGTTTGTGTATCATCTTTAACAACACGATATAATCGTCTTAGGACGATTTTTTCTTTAATTAAACCACTAACTTGTTCAATTTTAGTTTCAACTGATATGCCATCAATTATAAATTTCAGAGCATCTTTTGGGTTAGTTATAGTAGATGCAATAAGTGAGTCACCTAAATATTTAACTAGATTAATAAAATGTTCATTTTTAGCAACAAAATCTGTTTCTGCATTTAATTCAAATAACAAAGCTTGATTTTCATTGATTACGACACTGCACAGACCTTTAGATGCAACTCTTGTATTACCTTCTACTTTAACCATATTTGCTGTAATTGAGGATAAAGCAATCTCGTAATCATCATTGGAAGCTTCTAATGCTTTTTTACATTCAAGCATACCTGCTCCAGTTTCTTCTCTTAATTTCTTAACTAATTTAATATCCATATATATCCTCCAATAACCTCATTTATTATATCAAAGATTTAATAAATAGTTTAATAAACGCTTAAAATAAATAAAAAAGGGCATTTGCCCTTAATCATTGAATAACGAAAGTTGTTCTATCCCATATTTTTTATTTCCAGAAATGATACGTTGCCATTTTGAACTTCTACCTTTACCTAAGGGACGAATCTTATCTTCAAGCTTCAATCTTTTTAGCGTCCGATCTATAGTTGCGTCACTCACATTTGGATGTCTTTTTCTTAAATCTTCTTTTGTGAATATTTCATCAAGTTTCATGATGCTGTTTTCGATATTATTAGATTTATTTAAATCTTTTTCAAAGACATATTCATG
>JAFGTI010000105.1 GCA_016934175.1 Acholeplasmataceae bacterium
AGATGATTCCGAAGAATCATCTTATTTTTTTTATTATCTGTTGTAATACTCAACAATCAATTGTTCATTGATTTCTTGTAGGAATTCATTGCGTTCAGGATAACGAACGAATGTTCCAATATTACTTTCTTTATCGAAAGATACATATTCAACTGATGCATATTGTGATTCTAAAGCTTCAGATACAACAATTAAAGCTTTTGATTTTTCACGAAGTGCAATCTTTTGACCAGGTACTAAACGATATGATGGAATATCTACTTTTTTACCATCGACTAAAAAGTGACCGTGGTTTACCAATTGACGAGCTTGTGCTCTAGTTTTGGCAAGACCTAGACGATAAACAACATTATCAAGACGGGATTCAAGTAAACGTAAGAAGTTTTCACCATGTTTACCTCTGATCTTAGCTGCTTCATTGAATGTCTTTTTAAATTGTTTTTCTGATACACCATAAGTAAATCTGACTTTTTGTTTTTCATGTAATTGTGTACCATAATCACTTGTTCTAGGACGACGTTGCCCATGTTGGCCAGGTGCATATGGGCGTTTCTTTAATTCTTTTCCTGTTTCAGAAATTGAGTAGCCCAAACGACGTGAAATTTTCCAAGTTGGTCCAGTGTAACGTGACATAATTTTTACCTCCTCTTTTATTTTGGTGGTAAAAATTGCAAAAATACTTAAATAAAAGCGATCCCGATGTTCTTTTCACCTTAAAGCAGAAAGGTT
This sequence comes from Acholeplasmataceae bacterium, assembly GCA_016934175.1. GTDB lineage: Bacteria > Bacillota_I > Bacilli_A > Acholeplasmatales > Acholeplasmataceae > Peloplasma. The sequence continues at coordinate 730 of JAFGTI010000105.1, forward strand.
ACTAAGGGCTCCATATGGGTAGGGATCATTCTTTTAAAAATAGTTTGCCTGCTTTTTACCGACGCTATTAATTTTACCCTATAGGGTATTAAATGTCAATTGTTTTTACTAATAACTTTGTGAATTCTTCTAGAAAATGAACTATGTCTTGATCAAACCGACTAAATACAGGACTATCAACGTCTAATACGCCGAATAAACGTCCTTTTATGAAGATTGGGATGACAACTTCGGATTTACTATTTGAATCACAAGCGATATGATTTTGATAAGATAGAACATTATCAACAACTAAAGTTTTTTGAGTCAGAGCTGCCTCTCCACAAACACCTTTTCCTATGGCAATTGACGAACAAGCAACCTTTCCTTGAAAAGGACCTACTGTCAGATTTTTCCCATCAAAAAGATAAAAACCTACCCAATTGAGTTGTTCAAGTGACTCCATTAAAAACGCTGAAGCATTTGCTAAAATAGAGGTTGTATTAGGTTGTATTTCTAATAATGCTTGTGCAGATTGCAAAAGTTCTATACTTTTCATCATATCACCACCGTCAATATTATATCATATATGTTAAAATAGTAATGGTGATAAACATGAAGAAGAAAATCATTATTCGTTTTGGCGATATGATGCTTAAAGGACGTAACATCGGATTTTTTATTAAAAGAGTTAGGATACATATAGTGAATCGTTTAAGTGATTTAAAAGTTGATTATGAATTTACCCATGATCGGATTTTTATTGATTTCAATGCAAATGATGAGAAAACAATTATTGAACGCTTACATCAAATTCCAGGACTATATTCGTTTAATGTCGCTTATGTTGCATTACCTGAAATTGAAGACGTCATTCGAATTGGCATCAACGTTTTGAACTCAGAAATAGATACTGAAAATAGACGTATTAAAATTGAAACTAGAAGACATGATAAATCATTTCCACTCACAAGTCTAGAATTCACACAAAAAATTGCGAGTTCAATTTTGAGTCAAGCAGATAAAAAGTTTATCGTCGATGTGAAAAAACCGTCTGATATTTTACATATCGATTTAAGAAAAGATGTTGCCTATATCTATATGAAAAGCATCATGGGTATGAGAGGATACCCTTATGGTACAGCGGGTAAAGGATTACTGATGATGAGTGGAGGCATTGATAGTCCTATCGCAGCCTACTTATCTATTAAACAAGGAATTGAGATAGAACTCTTTCATTTTGAATCTACTCCGATGACGCCTCTGGAATCTGTTCAAAAGGTTATTGATTTAGCGAGTGTATTAAGCCAGTTCACACCAAATCAAAAAATTAAACTTCATTTAGTACCCTTTACAAAAATTCATGAACAAATATTAAGTCACGTATTTGATCCATATATTATTACTGTTATGAGAAGAATGATGTATCGTCTTGGTGAAAAGTTTTCAAAGAGGAATAAGTTTTTATGTATAATTAATGGCGAATCCGTAGGACAAGTTGCGAGTCAGACATTAAATAGTATGAAAGTTGTAGAATCAGTTACAAAAATTCCTATATTAAGACCATTAATTACTTATGATAAAAATGACATTGTTGAATTATCTAAGAAAATTGGGACTTATGAAATCTCTATTAGACCTTTTAATGATTGTTGTAGTATTTATGTTCCTAAATCACCAGTAACAAAGCCAATGGAAGTTTATGCATCAAAATATGAACAAACAATAGATTTTGAACCTTTATTAAGTGAAGCGCTACAAAATATTCACACTATCGAGGTTTCTAGTGAAAAAACGATTAAATTAGCATCTTACGGGTTTTCTGTAAGTGAAGCAATAAAAGAAATAAGTAAAGAGGATATTTAATGATTATTTCATCTAAACATAATAGTTCATTTAAATTATGGGTAAAATTGAAGACTAAGAAATATAGAGATTCTTATGGACTTTTTTTAGTATATGGTAAACACTTGATTGAACAAGCAAAAGCACAAGATGTAATTGTCGATATATTAACTTCAAATCCTGATCAGGAAGGTATTCTTTTATCTAAAGAATTAATGGATGATCTCCAACAAGCTGAAACTTACTTTGATCAAATAGCTGTTTGCAAGAAAACTAACCCAGTAAAAAAAAGTGATAAAATACTTATTTTGGACGATGTTCAAGACCCAGATAACGTGGGTGCTTTAATTAGAAGTGCTTCAGCATTTGGATTTGTACATGTCATCGTGAGTCTAAAATCAGCTGATTTTTATAATGAAAAAGTGATTAGAGCTTCAAAAGGAGCAATTTTCGATGTGTTTTTAGAAAGAAGACCATTACATCAAGCGATTGTTGAATTGAAAAATCAAGGATATCAAGTCATTTATGCTGATGCTCATGATATGGGAAAACCTAAAAAGAGTGTAAAAACTGTGATTATCCTAGGAAATGAAGGACATGGTATTAATGAGCAAATCAAGCAATTATGTGATGGGGCAATTAGTATAAAAACTCAAAATGTTGAAAGTCTTAATGTCAGTGTAGCTGGAGGCATATTAATGTATGAATGGAGGAATGAATTGTTATGAGACCTATCTTAACTGGATTTTTAGATTTGGAAAATAAAGCATCTTTTCAAGAACAAATTGATTCAGCTTTAAAGCATCATATCTCTACCATTTGTTTGAGAAGTTATAATCAAAACCCATTGATTGAGATTAGCGATTCAGACATAAAGAAAATATTACAAATACTAAAAGAATCTAAAATTAAAATTATTGCTCTTGATACAAAAATTAAATCATATGATATCAATGATGATCATAAACACATAGAAGCTTTAGATGAATTCAAGTATATGATTAAACTTGCAGATCGATTAAAGGTGCAAAATCTATACTTAAATCTACCCAAGTTTAATGATGTTATTGAAGAATACGAAAATATAGAAAAAAGACTATCTCCTTTTATAGAAGCAGCAATGAAAAGTAATAAAAAAATTATTTTATTACCAGTTAATAACTATAAAATAAATGTTTATGCTTATTTAATTAAAAAAATAAAATCAAATATTATTAGTGTTTTATTTGACCCTGTCAGTATAATGATGAATAATGAATCAACAACAACGGCTTATAGGTTATTAAAAAAGAAAATTGGTGCATTTGCAGCTATTGACGCAAATCATCAAAATGTGCCTCAATTGATTGGTTATGGGAAAACCGATGTATTGGCACTGTTTAAAAAACTAATTCGAGATCGATATGATGGGTTATTGCTAATTGATAACAGATTTAATGATCAAGTATTTAATCTTGAATTGAAAAAGGCAGGTTTATTTTCTAAGTTATTTAAGGTAAGAGAAAAGCAGAAAAAATCAATGATATCTGATTTATCAAAGAAAATATTTCCAAATGAGGAAACAAAAAATGTCACCTATGATGACATTTTAGATAATCAGATTAAAGTATTAAGAATAATTTTTAAATAATATCGTTTTCTTCAGGAATATGGAATGCTGGTTCAGCATGTGGTAAAGAACTGAAGAGTTTTGTAGTAAACATGATACCATTAATATGGTCAAACTCGTGTTGGAAGACTATACCTACATATCCCTCTAAATTAAGTTCAACAGGGAATAATTGACCAGTGGCAATATCATATGATAGAGCTTCAAACGTTACCGATTTATATCTCGGTGTTATACCTTCTGTTTCACGGTCTACACTCAAACATCCTTCTCCGCCAGGAACATAGATGATTTCACTACTTTTATGTTTTAATACAGGATTAACGAGAGCATATGAATAAAGTGTACCATCAAAATCTGTTACATGGCAAGCAAACATGCGTTTTGAAACATTGACTTGCGGAGCAGCTATACCTACAGCTGGACGCAGTCCATATTTTTCAACCATTTCATCATTTTGTGAATTAATGACGAATTCAAGCATTTCTTTTAATAATTTTTTATCTGCAAAAGACAAAGGTAATTTTACCTCTTTAGCAACAGTCTCAAGTGTTTTATGTCCTTCGCGAATGATATTTTTCATCAGAATCATTGGATTACACCTCATTAATATTATATCATAGGAGTCAAAAGATGCGTATTGATAAATTTTTAAGTAACTTAAAATACAGTTCGAGAAGTGGAGTGAAGACATTTCTAAAAGAGCATGAAGTCATGATAGGTGATTTACGCATATATCAACCTCATATTGAAGTGAATCCCATCATAGAAAGTGTATTTATCGATGGAGTGTTAGTTTTTTATAGATATCCTATCTATTTGATGATTAATAAACCAGCTGGTTATTTATCAGCAAATAGTGATAAAAAATATCCATGTGTGATTGATTTATTGGATGAACCTTATTGTCGTTTTGATTTTGCAATTGCTGGACGATTAGATCTGGATTCTGAAGGACTCATGATTTTAACTACAGAAGGATCTTTAGCCCACGAAATTACAATGCCTAAATCACATATTCCCAAAACTTATGAAGTTATATTAGATCGCATTTTTAATCAGCATGATAGGCTACTTGAAGGTGTTCAAATTAAAGATGGAAGAAATAGAAGTTATTTGGCAAAAGCATTATCGGTTGTATCGGACGATGCAATATGCACAATTACCATTGATGAAGGTAAATTTCATCAAGTTAAGCGGATGTTTGAAGCTGTAGGGTATCTAGTGGTAAAATTAAAGCGAATACAAATAGGTCAACTTAAAATTGGTAACCTTAAACAAGGTACTTATAAAGAATTTGAAAAGGAAGAGCTCTATGACGGAAATTATAATGCAAGCTTATGAAGTATTAGATGAATTATTAAAGGATCCAATCTATTTACAATTGAAGACTTATAATCAAATCATCAATATAAAATATAAAGAAGAAATTGAAAAATTTCAATTGATAAAAAATCAATATGATCAAGTTATAAATGAAGGTGGACCCCATCATCCAGATTTTAAAAAAATAGCTGGCTTATTGAGTGAAAATAAATCAAACTTATATAAAAAAGACGAGATCAAACACTATTTTGAATTAGAAAAAGTTTTTCAGAATGATATCAATGAGTTTTTAGAAAAACTTACTCATTCTGTATCATCATTTATACAAGTCCCCAATAAAATTGGGATTGTCAGCAAAGGAGGAAGTTGTCATGTACGCTAATAGAATGGCATATGTTGTTTTTTATCAAGGCAAACGCGTATTAGAAAAATTGAAAACAATGTCAGTTGATATTGCTTATATTTCTAATAAACAAAATTATGCAGTCGTCTATGCAGACATCGATCAAGAACAAATATTAAAAAAACAACTCAAAGATATTAAAGGATTCAAGCATATAGGACCTTCACAAATGTATGATCCGAATCTAAATTTTTAACTGTTAAGGAAAAACACTTGACAGATTAAATTAAATCATTATAATAGATATGGATAACCTATAAAGAAAGAGAGATAATACTATGGCAGTTAAATTACGTTTACAACGTTTTGGATCTAATAAGAGACCATTTTACCGCGTTGTTGCAAGTGAATCAAGCATGGCTAGAGATGGTAGATTTTTGGAAATCTTAGGAACATATGATCCTCTAATTGGAAAAGTTCTTGTTGATGCTGAAAAGGTTCAAAAATGGCTTGGGACTGGCGCACAACCTACAGATACAGTAAAAAGTTTGTTCAAGAAGTATAATATTTTAAACAAATAAAGGGGGATACAAATCATGGCTGTTGATTTCGAAAAACTCATAAAAAATATGATAATGCCATTAGTCGTTAACCCAGATGATGTATTAGTTAAAATCTTATCCAATGATGAACAAAGCATTACTATTCAACTTTTAGTTAATGAAGCTGATTTAGGTCGTGTAATTGGAAAAGGCGGTAAAATCGCTAGTGCAATGCGTACAATTGTTTATGCAGGAGCTTCTAAAGAAGGCAAGCGAGTACAAATTGATATTGACTCATTTTAAGGATGAACGCAATGTATCAAATTGGTAAAATTACAAATACACATGGCATCAAGGGAGAGGTTAAAATCTACAATCTAAGTGATTTTAATCGTTTTTCTGTTGGTGCTAAAATATTTGTTATGATGAAAGACAAAAGAGTTGATTTTGAGATTGAAAGAGTACGCTTTCAAGGTAACCTCTTAATTGTCAAATTAAAAGCATATGATAACATCAATGACATCTTAGTCTTTAAAGGCTTGGATGTTTATTCTGATCATAAACCTGAAAAAGAACTCGAAACTGATGATTTTCACTATCAAGATCTTTTAGATAAAGCAGTATATACATCAGATGATGTTTTAGTGGGATATGTTCAAAGCATGATTCCAGTTCCTCAAGGGCACTTATTAGAAGTAGAAAAACTTGATGGTAAAAAAGTCCTTATTCCCTTTGTTAAAGCTTTTGTGGGGGATATATTAGAGGATAGGATTATGATCACACCAATTGAGGGATTACTATGATTATTGATATAATAACTATTTTTCCTGAATTTTTTGACACGTTTATTAATACATCAATTGTAAAAAGAGCAATTAATCAACAATTGGTAGAAATTAGATTACATCAGATAAGAGATTACAGTCATAACAAACATAGAAATATTGATGATACGCCTTATGGTGGTGGTGTTGGTATGTTAATGACCTTCCCTCCGTTTTATGATATAATCGAAAAACTGAGAACAAAAGATTCAACTGTGATTTATTTATCACCACAAGGAAAACTATTTAATCAAAAAAAAGCAAAAAAATTAGCTAAATATAATCACTTAATACTGTTGTGTGGACATTATGAAGGTATTGATGCTAGAATTGAAGCTCTGATTGATATGGAATTATCGATTGGAGATTATGTATTGACGGGTGGAGAAATCCCAGCTATGATTGTAGCAGATGCAGTGATTAGACTTATACCTGAAGTAATTCATGCTGATTCTTCAGAAGAAGATTCTTTGCAGAATGGATGGTTAAAATTTCCTCAATATACAAAACCGGAAATATATAAAGGACATCGTGTACCTGAAATTCTTTTATCTGGACATCATCAAAATATTGCTGATTGGCGATTAAATCAGCAGATAAAGAAAACATATGAAAAAAGACCGGATTTAATAAAGGGTATTCATATGACCGATGAAGAAAAAAACATCTTGAATAATATAAAATCAGCAAAAGAAAAAAAGACTGCAAATTAGATCATAAAGGAAAGGAAAACTTAGAGATGAAAACGATAAATCAACTAGCAAAATCAAGCAAAATCATTGAATTTATAATAGTTTCTTTGATTATTTTTTCCTTTGATTTCATTTTTATGATTCGCTATGGCTTTCAATTTTCTTTTGTACATATACTTATTGCGTTTTTTAACATATCACTCGTGATATCAGTTATCACGTTTATTAAGCATAATAAATTAAGATATATTGCATATTTTGTTTATATAATTATTATGTTTGCTTTCTTTTTAACAGATAGCACATTGTATTTTTATAAACGCGATGTCACTTCATTTGCTATGCTTTTAGAGTCTTTGCAAGATACGATGGAAATTGGTTTAAAATATAACCCGCTTGCAACTTATGGTAGTGTGATTTGGATATTAATTATTAGTTTTGTAGTTTTCAGTTTAATTATTCTAAATAAGATTGTTAATATCAATCAAATTCAGACTTCAAGGCATTATGCAAAAAGATTAGCCTTATTAATGGTAACTTTTTTAGGTTTGTTTTTAAGCCCATTTACATTGAACGCTGAAAATGCACTCACATTTAAAACACCTGCCGATAAAAATTTATTTGTTCAAAAATTTGGATCAACTACTTATCATATGAAAGATATTGCAACTTTTGCGAATAATTCAATTCGTCCAATTCTATTCAGTCAAGAATATATTGATCAAATTGAAAGCAATTTCGATCCTACACCTGGTGAGCAATCATCACTTTATGGCTCACTTACAGGTAGAAATATTATTTTGATTCAATGTGAGACATGCGAAGAGTATGCTTACTCAAGAACCTATACGCCCAATTATTATCGTTTATATGATGAAGGTATTCACTTTGATAACTTTTATTCCGCAGCTAAAAGTAATTATACTTATGATGCTGAGCTTAAAGCATTGACATCAATGATGTACTTTCAAGCTGATAATTTCATGTATTCATATGGTGAAAATCAATTTAATAATGCATTACCATATATCTTAGCAGAAAATGGATATTCAGCTAATGCTTTTCATAATTATGAAGGAATTTTCTTCAATAGAAATGTTATTTATCCAAATATGGGGTTTGAACATTTTTATGCTGATGAGTCACTACCAGTGACAGCAGATGCATACCTACCTTTGGACTCAGTTATGTTTGATGCTTTTAAGGATTTGATAGTTCCAGTTCAAGATCATCCGTTTTTCAGTTTTGTGATTACTGTAACTCCACATGGGCCTCATAAGAAATATCGTGATGAACTATCGATATATTATGATCAATTGGCTTTAGATCCACTTTATGCTGATGCATCAATTGAGTTATTGACGCTTATGGCTGCACAAATGGATTTTGATTATGGATTGGGCATCTTATTGGATGATTTAGAAACAAAAGATCTTTTAGATGAAACGATTATCATGATATATAGTGATCATAAAAACTATTCTGATTACCAGATGACAGAGGACCTTACTCCAAATAGTGATATACCTTTTGAAATCGAAAAAGTACCATTTCTTATCTATGATCAATCTTTAGGATCTGGAACTTCAACTCTGATTACTTCACAATATGATATCACACCAACATTGTTTGATTTATTAGGTATATCTTATATCCAATATTATTATTATGGACAAAGTATGTTTTTAGATGAACGCAAAGATTCTCCTATTATATTTTCATATACAAGTTGGATGAGCTATGAAAATGTTGTCATGTTTGATCAAATTGAATCGGGTAATGATGATCCAGAAGATTATCTAACTAAAAAACAATTTATTTATGATACAATCGATCGATTTGAAAAGATGTTTCAAACTGATTATTTCAAAGATAAAACAACATATATACCAAATTAATATGATTTATCATCAAAGTTTATATAAACCTGTTGCAAGTTTTATATAACTTTGTTATAATAATAAAGCCGTAACAAATTAGCACAATGGTCCGCTGTCAAAGAACATGAACATTGGAAGAAAGAGAGTGAGTCGAACATGTCAAGATTAAAAGGGCAAGCGCTGATTGAAGCGATCACCAGTTCTTACATCAAGGAAGTTCCTACTTTCAATTCTGGCGATACTGTCAAAGTATATGTCAAGATTAAAGAAGGAAACCGTGAACGTTTACAGTTATTTGAAGGTCTAGTCATTAAGAGACAAGGCGGAGGCATTTCTGAAACATTTACAGTCCGTAAGGTATCTTACGGTATCGGTGTAGAACGTACTTTCCCAGTGCATTCACCATCAATTGATCATATTGATGTTGCACGCAGAGGTAAGGTTAGACGCGCGAAGTTAAATTATATTCGCACATTGTCAGCAAAAGCAGCAAGAATCAAAGAAAAACGATAAGTTTGGTAAAGAGGCCTCGGCCTCTTTATTTTTTTTGTAAGCGAATGAAAATATTTTCATCTTTTACTTGAAAGCCTTTACATGAAATGATATAATTATTCCATAATGAAAAGGTTTAGAGGTGATTTCATGAGTAATGCTACAATTTATGATGTTGCTGGTGCTGCCGGTGTTTCACTTGCGACAGTATCACGTGTTCTCAACAATCCTGAAAAGGTTAAAGAAGAGACAAGACAACGAGTTCTAAAGGTTATTAAAGAACTTGGTTATCGTCCTAATGTCATCGCTAGGGGACTTGCAAGTAGAAAGACAACTACTGTAGGTGTCGTTATTTCAGATATTACTAGAGCCTCAGTTGCTGAAATGCTCGGAGGGATTAGTGATATTGCCCAAAATTATAAATATTCAATTAAGCTTTTTTCAATTCGTGAAGATATGGATATTATGGATACATTGCATGATATCGTTGCTGAACAAGTCGATGGTGTTCTTTATTTAAATGATGAATTATCCGAAGATAGTGTCGATGATATTAAAAAAATGTTCAATAGCAATGGTATTCCATTTGTTTTTGCTAACGTTGTTTCAGATGATCCAGATGTACCAACAGTATCTATAGATTATGAAAAAGCTGGATATGAGATTACACAAATTATGTTGACAGATGAACGCAAGCATGTGTATCTACTTTCAACAGCAAGACGTTATTCGGTCAACGATAAAAAAGAAGCTGGATATACGCGAGCAATGGAAGAAGCAGGATTAGAATCCAAGATTTTTAGAACAAGTGGTGATACAAATATTAATCGTCAACACTTTTCAACTTTCTTTAGTGATAAGAAAATTGATGGTGCAATTGGAGTAAGGGACTCGATTGCGGTTTCATTCATGAATATTGCAAGAGATAATGGTAGAGTAGTACCTAAAGATTTAGCTATAGCAGGCTTCCAAAATACAAAATATGCTTTATTATCAAGACCAACATTGACATCTATCGATATTCCAGTATATGATATAGGTGCTGTATCAATGAGATTGCTAACAAAATTAATGAATCAAAAAGATGTCGATAATATTCGTATTATCCTGCCTCACTATATTGTTAAAAGACAATCAACCAAGTAAATCGATCGAAGATATAAAAATAAGTAGAGAATTGTATACCTAGAATAGAGACTTCATGACGGTGGAAAATGAAGAGAAAACAAAGCTCGAAATACATTTATGGAGATCACTGTTTTATGAGTGCTAGCTATGCTAGAACTAAGGTGGTACCGCGAATTATTTCGTCCTTAGAGTTTCTAAGGGCGATTTTTATTTAAAAACGGAGGATGAATTATGAAATTGTATGATGAATTATTATGGCGTGGGTTAATCAAAGATGTAAGCAATGAAGAAAAAGCTAGCCAATTATTAAATAATGAGCAAGTTAAATTTTATTGTGGTTTTGATCCTACTGGAGAATCTCTGACAGTGGGTCACTTAGTGCAAGTTGTACGCATGATGCTATTACAGAAATATGGGCACACACCCATAGTTTTAATCGGAGGAGCAACGGGATTAATTGGAGATCCGAGACAAACGAGTGAAAGAAAACTTTTAACTTTGGAAGAATCCTTGCTCAATGCAGAGAAAATTAAAACACAGTTGAGCCAATTTATTAATCCAGAACATGCAATCTTTGTTAATAACTATGATTGGATAAAAGATATTGATATGATTTCTTTTTTAAGAGATTATGGTAAACATTTTTCAATTAATTATATGCTAGCTAAAGATACCGTTCAAAAAAGATTAGAAATTGGTATTTCCTATACTGAATTTTCATATATGTTAATTCAAGCGATTGATTTTCTTCATTTATATAAAACAGAGAATTGTAAATTACAATTCGGAGGTTCTGATCAATGGGGAAACATAACATCTGGTTTAGAGCTTATTAGAAAGATTGAAGGCGATCAAAACGAAGCAGTTGGAATGAGTTCGCCTTTGTTACTAAAAGCAGATGGTTCCAAATTTGGGAAAAGCGAATCTGGAGCTCTCTGGTTAGACGAAAATTTGACGTCACCCTATGAAATATATCAATACTTTTTAAATGCATCTGATGCTGATGTTGAAAACTACTTAAAAATGTTAACACTCTTATCAAAAGAAGAGATTGAAAGCTTAGTGAAGAAGTCTATCGAGCAACCAGAATTAAGAGAAGCTCAAAAAAGACTTGCATTTGAAATAGTTAAACTTGTACATAGCGAAGAAGCCCTAAATGAGGCTATTAAAGTCACTGAATCATTGTTTTCAGGTGATTTTAGCGAGCTAAGCATCAATGGGTGCAAGATGCTATCAAAGACCTTAGAATCAATAATCATCACAGAACCGAAGTCTATATTAGATGTATTAGTGGAAACGAATCTTGCTTCTTCAAAAAGAGAGGCCAGAACATTTATTCAAAGTGGAGCTATTAGTCTAAATGATCAAAAGGTTATGAATCTTGAATATATTGTTTCCAAAGAAAATGCACTTTTTAACACGTATATTATTGCCAAACGAGGTAAGAAAAAATATGCGATGATTACTATCGATTAAGGAGAAAAGATGGATATATTACTTTATAACCCTCTTTCTAGAAATGGAAAGAATGAAAAATTTATTCAAAAGGTGGTCAATCATTTACAAAAAGATGGTAATACTGTCGTAAGTTATAACATCTTAGCAATTGATGATGTGGAAAAATTTGCAAGTAATTGTACAAAGGATGACCGTATTATTATTGTTGGTGGTGACGGTACTATCAATAGACTTGCTAATAGACTTTATAATTTTGATTTTCAACAAGATTTATTTATGTATCAAGCAGGGACGGGCAATGATTTTGCCAGAAGCTTAAAAACAAAACTCAAAGTGGTTCCAATTAAGCCATATATTAAAAAATTACCTGTTGTTCGTTATCAGGATACGTTTAGATATTTCTTAAATGGTGCTGGTGCTGGTTTAGATGGTTATATTGGACATTTAGTCAATACTTCAAAGTACAAAAAAAATAAGTTGAACTATTTTAGACATGCTTTCGAAGGCTTTGCTAAATTTAAACCAATTTCAGCTGAAATCACTATTGATGGTAAAACATGGAGAGAAGAAAAAGTTTGGTTGGCATCGATAATGAATGGACCCTATTTTGGAGGCGGAATGAAAGTTGCACCTCATGCTGAGCGTACAAAAAATGATATCCATCTTGTAGTATTAAAAGACATACCAAAATGGTTACTTGTCATCATCTTCCCAACGATCTATTTTGGATGGCATCTCATTTTCAAATCTTTTGTTAAAGTGCATGTAGGAAAAGAAGTTGAACTTCATTTTGATAAACCAACCTATTTACAAATTGATGGAGATGTAGAATATCCAATCAGTCAATTTAGTGCAAAAGCATTTGAATAGACCTTGTTGAAAATTGAATTAGTGAATTTGGAGAATATATGAACAAAAATAAAAGCATATCAATTGTGATATGCTTTCTCTATATTGAAATTTAGTTACTTAATTCGTCCCAGTCCCATTTTCTTAAATACTTTTTGAATCTTTCTTGATGCGATTAACTGAGCTCTCTCAGCTCCTTGACTTAATATTTCATCTAGTCTAGGATTATTGATATATTCAAAATAATTTTGTTGTATTGGTCTTAATGCATCCGCCACTATCTCAGCTAAGTCTGTTTTGAATAGCGAATAACTTTTACCTTTATAAATACTTTCAAGTTCTTTAATTGGTGTATCAGTTAAGGATGAATAGATTGTTAGTAGATTTGAAATACCAGGTTTTTTCTTAACATCATATTTAATGATGCCATCAGAATCTGTTATAGCACTTTTAATTTTGTTTCTTGCAGCGCCTAAATCGTCTAAGAGCATAATATAGGATTTAGCATTATCATTGGATTTATCCATTTTTTTAGTTGGATCAGATAGTGACATGATTCTTGCTCCAGTTTCAGGAAAGAATCCTTCTGGAACAACAAAAGTATCACCATATAAATGGTTAAATCGAGTCGCAAGATTTCGTGTCAATTCAAGATGTTGTTTTTGATCATCACCAATTGGAACGATATCTGCATCATATAAAAGAATATCAGCAGCCATTAATGCTGGATAAGTCAATAAGGATGTTCTAATGCCTTCGGGTTGCTTACCTTTTTTATCTTTGTATTGGGTCATTCGTTCCATTTCTCCAATGTACGCAGTTGACTCCATTATATAACCTAATACAGCATGCTCATTTACTTCTGATTGAATGAATAAGTTTACTTTCTCAGGATCAAGTCCACATGCGAGATAAAGAGCAGCAACACTCCTAATATTTTTCTTTAATTCTTGACGATCTTGAGGAGTTGTGATTGCATGTAAATCAGCAATAAAAATGAAGAACTCGGTATCTTTGAGTTCATCTTGCAATTTGACAAATTGTCTAAGTGCTCCGATATAATTACCTAGAGTTAGTTGTCCAGTTGGTTTAATACCAGAGACAAGTCTTTTTCCTTTTGCAGGAATTGGTTTTTGTTGTACTTTTGGGTTTGATTTATTTGGCATGTGAGTTCCTCCTATAAAAATAATACGCCCTTAGAAAAATCTAAGGACGTATTTAAATACGCGGTGCCACCTTAGTTCTGAAGTCAAACTCCAGCCCTCAATATCGTTATAGCCGACATACTATTTGCTCAAAGGACCCATTCACTTTAACTAACTACTGGTTTTCACCATCCCAGTTCTCTAATTGAGTATGATTAAAGTTACTATTCCTTATCATTGCAGTTTAATTATACAATAATCGTTATTTTTCTTCAAGAACTTTCTCTAATTGATCAACTAAACTTTCAAATCTGGTAATCACAGCCATAAAAGTATCTTTATTTTCTAAATCAGCACCAGCTTTTGCTGCCTGATTGACTGGATAATTATTTCCTCCAGATTTCAATAGACCTATAAAGTCTGACATAGCATTTGGTTTGTTATTTTTAACATTATCATAAATCTTTAGTGAAGCACTATATGATGTTGCATATTGATAGACATAAAATGGTGTATGGAATAGATGTGGAATATAAGCCCAAACATACTCTTTTCCATTTTCTTCAGTTATATCAATATCATAAAAATGTTTATAAAGATCAACCATAATTTTTGAAAGAGATTGTTCAGTTAGTGGAACGCCTTGCTCAACCAATTGATTTGCCTGATATTCATAAGTTGCAAATAATGTCTGTCTAAAGAATGTTCCCATAATTCCATCAATTGCTGATTCTAATAAATCGATTTTTTGAGCTTTTGTTTCTGCTTTCTTAAGTAAATAATCTAGCAGTACATGTTCATTAAATGTTGAAGCGATTTCAGCTACGAATATCGTATAATCAGCAGAAGCCATTGGTTGATTTTCATTTGAAAATAATGTATGCGCACTATGTCCTGCTTCGTGCGCTAAAGTAAAGACTGAATCAAGTGTTTCATCATGGTTAAGTAGAATATAAGGATGGAATCCATAAAATCCTGAGGAATAAGCCCCTGTTCTCTTACCGTCTTGAGGATATGCATCAACATAACCATCTTTAAGAGCATCCTTTTGATGAAGCACATATTCTTTATCCATATGATTAATGGATTCAAAAAATAACTCACGTGCTTGCTCAAATGAATACTTTGTATCATCTTTTGCAAGCTTTAAGAAGCGATCATAGGTATGATATTTTTCAAGACCTAGATGTTTTTTTCTAAGAGCAAGATATCGTTTGATAGGTGCTGTATTTTCATAAGCAGCATCCTTTAAATTATGATAAACAGAAGTTGGAATATTGTTTCCAAATAATGCAGCATCTAATGCGGAATCATAACTTCTTGATTTATAATTCGCTGCTAATTGTTGCAAAACAAGATTATAAGTAGAAGCGAATGCATTCTTATTATCTTTATATCTCTTAAAAGTTGCTTTAAATATTAATTTTCTATCATCAGCAGTAGGAGCATTGGTAATTAAAGATCTAAAATTTGAAAGAGTGATTTCTTTTTCTTCACCATTACTAAGCGTAACCTTCTGATTCTCTGCATCTATAATAGCTAATGCTTGGTATAAAGAACTCGGTATACTTCTAATTGGACCAAAATTAGCCAGTAATTTTTCTTGGTCTCCATCTAAAACATGTTTTTGCTGTAAAAAAAGTTTTTCCATTTGAAAACGATAAGTCTTTAAGAAATCATCTTTTTCAATAAAAGACATCACTTTTTCTTCACCAAGAGCAATTAACTCAGGAGATAGAAAAGAAGTTTTTTGATTTAAATCTGAGAGCATTAGCATCATTTTCTGATTCTTATTAGATTTAATTGTATCCTTAAGATTGAGATCACTGTTCAAATGAATATAGGCGTATAATCGATAAAGAAATTTGATAGCATCTTCTTCAGCGATATAAAAAGCTTTAAATTGATCGAAATCTTTAAGTTTTCCTTTGAAGCCAGCTAGTTTTTCTATGTGAGCTGGCAATTTCTTTAAGTCCTCTTCCCAAGCATCTAAATTTGGATAAAAGACTGATAAATCCCATTTTGACATAATTGTTGTCCTTTCTAAGTCATATAAACTATTATAACGCATATTGAAATAAAATCCTAAGGCTTGTTTTTGAAATATGTTAAATGATGATAAAAACGTTATCATAGGTTGAATAAAGTTATAAATAATTATATAATTAAACAGCAGGAACTTCCTGCAAGACACAAAGTGCTATAGGAAAAAACCTATGCTCCTGAAGGAGGAAGACATGATTACAATTTTTACAACACCCAGTTGTTCATCTTGTCGAAAAGCGAAAAAGTGGCTTGACGATCATAAAGTTGCTTATGAAGAAAAAAATTTATTTAATCAACGAATTACAGAAGCAGATATTGATCGTATGTTAGAAAATGCTGAAAATGGATTTGAGGATATTATATCAACAAGATCAAAAATATTTAAGGAACAATCTTTAGATGTTGAAGATATGAGAATAAGTGAATTAAAAACTTTTATTATTGACAATCCAAGCGTTTTAAAACGACCTATCATGATTGATGGAGACAAGCTTCAAGTTGGATACAATGATGAAGAGATACGTGTATTTATACCTAAGCGATTAAGAGAATTGATTATGTGTGTTGATTGTCCACAAGGTGAATATTGCGACTATCAAAGTGCTCTCAAACGATATTTTGAAGAAATAAAGAACGGCAAGCAAACTGAAACACATTAAAAAAAGG
>JAFGTI010000015.1 GCA_016934175.1 Acholeplasmataceae bacterium
AATGCAAACTTACTCAAGAACAAGAAAATAAAATAAATAAAATAGAACACCTATTCTTATTCCGGTGTTCTATTTTTTTTGATAAATTGTTATGCGTTTAATTCCATATACGCGCTCTTTTATTTTTTCAAGAATATCAGTAGTTTCTGGCAGTATCATTTGCTTTTTTGATTCACAGATAACATAGGCATCATCCATTAGATGATTGTTTAACAATTTGAAGATATCTTCGTAAATATCAAGTTCATATGGAGGATCAATAAAAACATAATCAAACTTGATTTTTTCATCAAGTGATGATAAAAAACGTTGAGCATCTTTTAATGAAATATTTGAATGATCTGATTCTCCAAGTGAAATAACATTCTCAGAAATTATCTTAACACAATCTCTATCGTGATCGACAGCATATAAATGTGATGCTCCCCTTGATAACGCCTCTAAACCATAAGAGCCTGAACCAGCAAACAAATCAAGAACAATCCCTTCTACTGATCCACCTAAGAGATTAAATACAGCTTCTTTAACCATATCGGCGGTTTCGCGTGTTGTTTTTTTATCGACACGCTTCAGTTTTCTACCACGATATTTACCTCCGATGATTCTCATAGCTCAGGAGTATATCCTGCTTTTTTGATTGCATCAATGACTTTATCTAAATCTTTGTCATTTTTAAATGAAACAGATTTATCATCTAAATCGACCTTTGCATTTAATCCACTGAGAATTAAAGATTTTTGAATTGCCATGACACAGTGTTTACAAGATATATCAGGTACATTTACTTTCATTATTTATTCCTCCTTTTGAAATTCTTTAAATTTAAATAAATTAAGACTTAAAGCATTCAATACGACCATTATACTAGAAAATCCCATACCTATGCCAGCTAAAGATGGATTAAGTAATCCAGATGCAGCAAGAGGTATCATAATAATATTATAAGCAAATGCCCAGAAAAAGTTAATATAAATGTTTTTAAGTGTTGCTAAAGATAAATCAATAGCTTTAATCACTAAACCTAGGTCATAACTCATTAATGTAACATCGGAAGTATCAATAGCAATATCACTACCACTTCCAACTGCAAATCCAACATCAGCCATTTTTAAGCCAGGTGCATCATTGATTCCATCTCCCACAAATGCAACAATATGACCTTCATTTTGAATTTCTTGAATCTTAAAGGCTTTTTCATGGGGGAGCACTTCTGCAATTACATGCTCAATACCTAATTGATTGGCGATATGTAAAGCAGTTATTTTTTGATCACCTGTTATCATATAGGGTGTAATATTTCGTCTTTTTAGTTCTTTAATGACACCTTTAGCTGTATCCTTAATGGGATCTTCAACTGCTAGCATATTAACTACGACTTGATTGATTACTGTAAAGAAAACCGTCTTTCCTTGATTTAAGTAGATTTCATAATCAAAGATAGAAACATCAAAATTTAATTCTTTCATCATATTAAGAGATCCAACAACAACTTCTTTATGATCTATTTTTCCTTTAATCCCTTTTCCTATTAAAACTTCAAAATCAACGACTTTTTTAAAATCCCCTTCATAAGCACCAGTAATCGCCTTAGCGATAGGATGATTTGAATGTTTTTCTAGTGAAGCTGCGTAAACTAAAGTGTCTTTATCCCCTAAAATATCACTTAATTCAGGGTGACCAGTGGTTAACGTCCCAGTTTTATCAAATGCAATAGCAGTGATTTTATTCGCGATTTCAAAAAACTCTCCACCTTTATATAAGATGCCCTCTTTAAATGCAATCCCGCTTCCCACCGAAATTGAAGTCGGTGTAGCAAGTCCTAAAGCACACGGACAAGAAATGACTAAAACAGCAATAGCTGGAGCAAATGCTATAGATAAGCTGTTGCCTCCATGAATAATAAATACCCACAAGAAAAAGACAATCATTGATATAAAAACTACAACTGGAACAAAAAGTGCTGCGACTTTATCAGCAATTCTTTGAGCTTTAGGTTTGATAAGCGCAGTATCTTCAACCGTTTGAATGATATTCGCTAATACTGTATCAGACCCAACTGCGGTCACACGAACTTCAATTGTTTCAATCATATTCAATGTTGATCCAATGACTTCATCACCAACTTCTTTAAAGGTTGGCATTGGTTCACCTGTAATCATCGCTTCATCAACATAACTTTTACCAGAAATGATAATACCATCAAGCGCAATCTTTTCATTGGCTAAAACAACCATCACATCTCCTGGTTTAACATCATCACCCGGCACCATTACTGATTTTCCGTTTCGGATGATTCTTGCTTCCTTTGCTCCTAAGCTAATCAGTGATTGTAATGCATTTGATGTTTTTTCTTTCACTCTGTTTTCAAAGAAATTCCCAATCATTACCATAAAGATAATGACTGCTGTTGTTTCAAAATAGAGATCCGGCATCATATGTGCGCCTTGACTAGAATATGTTAATGTTTGAAATATTGAAAAGATATAAGCAGCACTTGTTCCCAAGACAACCAATGTATCCATCCCTAGATTTCTACCTTTAATTTGGTGATAAGTTTGTTGGAAAAATCTCCTACCGACATAAAATAGTATTGGAGTAGTTATAGCCCATTGAACATAACCATTCAT
>JAFGTI010000106.1 GCA_016934175.1 Acholeplasmataceae bacterium
CCTACAACTGAAGTATCTATATAAACTCGTAATTTCATTTTGTCATTTTTTACAAATTTACAAAATAATAACCAGTTATCGTAATGTACTGATCTTCAACATGTGTGCTAACGGATGGGTATATGATTAGTGGCGGATTTCGGAGCGATTCAGTAGCAAGATAGCAAGGGACTTGATAGTAGTGCTAACCTTTGCACTACTACAAGCCCCGCCATTAATTATATACCGTGTTAGCGTTTCGTTGCCATTCTATTCAGCTTGTACATAATCATCATTGGTAATCTTATAAACATAATCACAACCCCTGTTTTTTTCACATGTCGATTCAGAATACTCATGCCAATTCATTATGTTCCTACTATCAAAACAGGCTGAACCTATAACTTTGTCGCAAACATAAATTAGTTTTTTTTGATTGCTAAAAAGTATAACAACAGAATCTACGCCATCACTTTTAAAATAACCACGTGGTTCATGGTCTTCTCCAGTTCTTTTTTCTACTTTATACTGACCTTCCGCATATATCACAATTGAATCTGATAAATAAGCAACATTTACACTATCAAAGTAATAATATTTATCATAAGCAAGAATTAAAACATCCTTGTTAGTTTCATTTTTTATTGTATAAGTATCATAATCAATATCTGTAATTTCGCAACTAAATATAAATAAGTTAATTACAATAAAAATTATATATTTCATATTGCATAATTTTAATAATAATTACTAAATAATTCGTTGATATTGCCACTTGTGGAATTTGTGTATGAATTCCTTAGCTTATTTTTATATATACTTAATGCGAAACTTTCAAAAAGTGCTTCTGTGGCCCATGTTCCTGGTATTCTTAAATCAAAATAAGTAGCATCAAGGACATCTTCTAATTGTGATAATGTATAATTTGACACTCTGTCTATAGGATAATTGGAGCTACCTCCATGATTAGCCCTTTGGTTTATAGTATCAATACAATCAATAAATAAAGGAGTATAACCATCAAAAACATTGAATGTTTCATTTTGCTTATCATTCCAACTTCTGTGATTTGCAAATGCAGATGTTGAATATATGTCTGATGTAATCACATGTTCTACGCAGGAAGCCCAGCTTTCAGGAATAAGAGCTTTCCTGAAAATAAAATCCACTAAATATTGTGAGGTTGAGTATCCCATTTCCCAATGCGATGCATGCGCTAGTTCATGAACAGTAGTAGCGAATATATCAACACTCGAACGCCAACTACTACCGCGTTTACAATAAACTTTTACTTGTGGGGTTGTAAAAAACTTATTAAAGTCATAATAATGTGAACGACCATCCTTATCCATTGCGCCAATATGCAACCTTTGGTTCAATATTCCCCCTTGTCGTGGAGGTTGCTGAATACCATAATTACCATTTCGATAATAATATGTAAATGCTCCTCTGTGTATATGGGCATAACACCAAGATAAGCCCCCTTGCCCTATAGGTAAGTTCCAATCACCCTTTTGTTTAGGTCCATTATACCATGCTTGGCCCCAGTTACCACTTCTTATATCAAAATCGGCTCGCTCCCATTTGATGGAATAATTTACTTCAAAAATAAATCCTCCCATTCTAAAACGACCATCATTGTCAGTTATACTTGACTCTACATGCGTAGACCATCGAGCATGAACCTGTGCTCCTTCTAATGGAATTGAACCAAAATCGCTATCTACTACTGTTATTCTGCCAGCAGGATGCCATCTCTTTGGCTTAAATATACCTTGTGTACTTTTCAATCTACTTTCTGTGTCTTTAATATTACCTGTTAATTTAAAAGATTCGATTACAAGATTTTCATAGAATTCATTGCTGATAGATGCACTTTTTAAAGTTGTATCAAGCTCAAGTGAATCAAAAGAAGGGATATACACTTCATAAAGTAATTCATGTTGAATATTAGGTTCAACATATTCAATTGGGACTACACAGTATTGCCAAGTTATTGCAGAATCAGGAAGTTTTGGGTCATGGTAATAAGTACCATAAACTTCAATCTCATAATCTAGTGGAAAATCAAAAGTTACAATTGCCGTATCACTTTTAAGAATGGCAAGTTCTATTTCATCTTTCGGTAAAAACCGTAGATATTTCTTATTGGGCAAGATTTCCTCTACTGGTGCATCTTCACCTGCTGATTTAAGATTTGAATACGCTGTTTTCATGTTGTAAATGGCGTATGGGTCGTTAATTTTATCACCTAACACCACTATTCCATCTGATACCTTGTGGGTTTGTTCTTCTGTTGTTATATTGCTCTCATCCTGTTCCAATTTATCCTTCTCACACGAGAATAAACCAAAACTTAGAGCAAGGACTGCTATAAAAAATTTATTTTTCATTGAAAATCATTATTTTAAAGTTAATACGAACAAAATTTCAATCCTTATTCAAATTTAATGAAAACCAAAAGGATTGCAATGCCCTGTTTATAATTTCACAAGACTGGTTTTCATTTTTCATAATTTTCAACTTGTATCCATAATTTTTACCGTTAATGTTATGCACTGTTGTTCTTTGCAATGAACGCTAACGTTAAGTATATGAAACGTAGCGCAAAACAAAGCTTCTACCTGTCAAAATACAATAACGTTAAATAATGTTTTGATGCTAA
>JAFGTI010000107.1 GCA_016934175.1 Acholeplasmataceae bacterium
CCTACACCTTGCTCACGCATCACGGTAGGTCCAAATGGACTTAAACTGTTAACTCTTTTCGCTTCAATGTGGTTTACTTCAGCCATTGCTCCCGTCAAAGCAACGACAAGTAAATCCATGATAAATCCCGGATTGATACCTGTACCTAGGACAGTTACTCCATAAGCCTTAGCTAAAAAATCAATTTGTTTAGCTAAAACTGGTTCATTCGCATAAGGATAAGCCATTTCTTCTGCAGTAGAAATACAATTAATTCCTTGAATGACAATCTTCTGAATTTTATCAAATGCATCTTTTACAAAACTATCCGTACATAATAAAACAACATCAGACTTTTCTGATCTCAATACTAAATCGATATTTGAATTAATCAAAATGGGTTCATGATCTGATTTAATATTTAAAATATCTAAGAAATTTTTGTTTTCATACTCTGGATTTAAATCGCAAATACCGACAATTTGTACACCTTTTTTGTAAAGCAGCATTTCTGCCATACCTTTACCCATTGCTCCAAATCCCCAAATAATGACTCTAATTTTTTCCATAATACACCTCTTATAATTCATCAAATACTCTGGCAAGTGTAAATAGATAATCTGACAATCTATTGACGTACTGCAAAGTATTTTTATTAACTTCTTGTTGTTCAGCTAATAAGACTAATTCTCTTTCAGCTCTTCTGATTGTAACTCTTGCTAGATTTAACCATGAAGCAGCAAGTGTTTGATCCAATTTTATAAATTTTGTTAATGGTTGAAGTTTTTTATCATAATTATCAATTCTAGATTCCAACCATGATACATTATCTTGAGATATAATCACTTGATTTGGATTGTTTAAGGCAATCTCATGACAGATGGAAAATAAATGGTCATGTATTTGATTGATTTCAAGTTTGATATCATTATTATCAATAGCATGTTTAGACATTAATAAAAATGCCATCGCTTCATCTAAAGCCCCATTGACGGATATATGTAAATCAGTTTTACTTACACGTTTTGTTAAAAGATCAGTTTGACCCAAGTCTCCTCTTTTTGTATATATTTTCATTGGAAACCTCCTAGATTGATACTTCTATTCTACCATATAATTCAATCTATCTCATTTCTCTTTTTTAACTTTCACTTGTTTTTGTTTTAATGCTTGTACAGCGAAACTTGCTACATCAAAAGCATATTTTTTGGATCCGAATCCAGCATCATATCCTAATTCTTTCGCTAATCCATGGCTAATTCTTGCTCCACCAATAATGACAATAAACTGATCTCTTTTATTTTCAGCTTCTAACAATTCAATAAAGCTTGTTAAATTTTGAATATGAATATTCTTTTGTGTCACGGTTTGACTGACTAAAATGACATCTGCTTGATATTCAATCGCTTTCTCCAAGAGTGTCTCATTATCAACTTGTCCTCCAAGATTGATAGCGATGATACCTTTATATCTTTCGAGTCCATAATTGCCATTGTACCCCTTCATATTCATAATTGCATCAATACCAACTGTATGTGCATCGGTTCCTGTAGAAGCTCCTATAAATACTAAAGGTGTGCTGAAGTTTTCTTCAATATACTTTTCAATTTCTTCTTTACTCATTGATTTAGATTCTACTTCAACAACATTTAAGATACTTTCATCAATTTGGTGCTCAACAGTTCCATAAACAATATAAAAACTAAAACCATCACTTAATGGTGTGCTATGAACTACAGCCGGATCATGAACCCCCATTTTAATTGCCATTTGTTTAGCAGTTTCTTCACCTAAAGTGTTGCATGGAACAGGTAAAGAAAAGCTCAATTGTACTTTTCCGTCATTCAAAGTATCACCATAAGGACGAATCATCTTTTTTTGATCAGACATGATACCCCCCCTTCATTGAATCGATAAAATAATCGATGAGTGGGTTTTGATAAAAGGTGTGCTTTTTAATCACTCCACTAAGTCCCTTACCACCATCTTCATGTCGAGAAATGCCAGCAAATGTTCCTTTTTCTAATGTTTTAAAAAGACCTTCTTGTTTAATTTCCAAAAGTAAATCATTCGCTTTACCAAGCACCTCATATGCTCTTTGAACAATGATACCATTTGGATTATAAGTGATTTCATTTCCAAAATCTTTAAAAGCTTTTTCAATATAAATTGCATTATCTAAAGCAACAGCTCTATCACTCATAAACGGTGTGTGTATAGCTTCTGTCATCATCCCAAGTAAGTGGATAGATTGAGAGGAAGTAACTGCAGCAATGTTGAACAAAGCATTTTGAACATTCCCTTTAAATATATCGCCTGTCATATGCTTTGTAGGTGGCATATATTTTAACGGTGCATTTGGGAATATCTCTCTAGACATTTCTGCTTGAGCAAGTTCATATAAAAAACTATTTTCAATTTCAGGATTAATCTCATATGCATGACCAAGACCCATCAGTGATTCATCCATATAAGCTTTTTTTGCAAACTGCTCGTTAATGAATTGTGAAGCTAAAACTGTATGTGCATGATCAAATGCATCAGAGGTTGTTAAATAATTATCTTCACCTGTATTGATAACTATGTTTGCATAAGCTCCTAAAACTCTCGAAAAGTATTGATCAATCAATGTTCTCTTCATGTTGATATCTCTAAATATAATGCCATACATTGAATCATTTAACATCATATCTAAACGTTCAATCGCTCCAATTGCAGCTATTTCAGGCATGCATAAACCCGATGCATAATTGACGAGTTTCACATATCTATTTTCTTGTTGTGAAACTTCATCTAAAGCTTTTCTCATTAATCTAAAATTTTCTTGAGTTGCGTATGTCCCACCAAAACCTTCCGTTGTCGCCCCATACGGTACGTAATCTAGAAGTGATTGTCCTGTACTTCTGATTACAGCAATAATTTCAGCACCTCTCTTAACTGCAGAGACTGCTTGCTTAATATCTTCGTGAATATTACCTGTAGCAACAATAACATATTTTTGAGGTGTACTCTTTTTTGGAGTATCCTCTATCCATCTTTTTCTCAGTAATCTCATCTCATCTATCTGTTTCAAGACTTTTTCGAAGTATTGTGTTAAATCGCTTAAATAAGGGCTTTTCTTGTAGTCCTTATATTTAATTAAACTTAATTTTTTTAAAGAAACTTCTAAAGCAACTTCTTGTGGAGAAAGCCTTAAATCATGAGTTGCATAAGAAATATAATGGCAAATACCCAATGATAAATCTGCTTCATTTTTAATATGATCAATCACCACATTAACCAATGGAACACCAAAATCATTGATACCATCCACGCCCAATAAACGCAAAATAGAACGTTCAACCGAGACTGTTGTATGTAGATCAATAAATGCTTGTATTTGACTTGCTATTGCTTCTGCACTTTTTCTACAAGTCTCTATTTGTTCTTGATTTAAATTTAATTTAGACATGATTAACCTCCTGATTTATGACATTGTAAATCGGAATAGAAATAATGTTTTCCATCGCTTTTTTGAATTCCGTTTTATCATAATGATTTCCTTGTGGACTCCAAGGATTGATTGTGACGCATAAAAGCGGACACGGATGAATAACATTAATACTAATCTGTAACTTCTTTAAATAATTGAACTCTTTTTCATTAATTAATAATTTTGTTGGATCATCACAAACCAAAGTAAACTCTGACATCATTCTTTCAATGAAAAAGTTTATCATTTTCGGTGTGATTGCTCCTTTAATATAGAGCATATCAATTTTATCGTTTATCTCTGAAAGTGCATGTTTAATCGTTTCAATTTTCTTATTATCATAGACTAGATGATGAAAAGTTGTTTGAATAATCATCATTTCATCAGGAATCTTATCTAGTCGATATGACCTATTTAAATTGAATGAATCGACAATCATTTTTGTCTGTTTAATCGTTTCATTCATGAGGGGACTAACGGCGGCACCTGCAGCTAATATGATTGCATCTATCTGATCAATATTTGCAAATGTCATTCTGTTAAATGCTCCATCAACAATGATTTTATCAACAAAAACTTTCATCTTTTTAAGTACTTGATTGAGTTCTTTGTTCGTTGTCGGTCCGGCAATAACCATATTCCCATCGGATAGAATCTCAACAATTTGTATACGCCCTAAAGCAGTATAAAAATTAGTCCGGTCTAAGACTTGAAAATTAACATAAGATGCTTCAAGGCATCCGCTAGCAGTTGCTACGACCATACCTCGTTTAACATGTATTTTTGGCTTAGGTAAAAAATTAATTTGATCCAATGCTTCTCCATCTAAACCAATTGATGTGATTCCTATTTTAAGATACCCATATAAAGAAATGATATGATTTAACGTCGTAGTTTTTCCGCTATTCTTCGATAAACCAATAATGCCTAGGGTATCTATAGGATCAATGAGATTTTTCACGATCTATTCTTTCTTTTCTTCTTAAATTCTCAGGCTCCAAAGATATTTTATTACCTTCTAATAAACCACTGACACCATCTAATCTTGTATTCTTACATTCTTCACATTCACAATGTGAAACATAATTTTCAGGTTCACTATAAGTTGTTATGACACCTTCAAAATTTCTTAGAACAACCTTGCCTGGAGCTTGTGAGATGACATAATTAGGCATCACAGGAATTTTCCCTCCACCACCAGGTGCATCAATAACAAATGTGGGAACAGCAATTCCACTGATATGGCCGCGTAATCCTTCAATGATTTCAATACCTTTAGAAACGGATGTTCTAAAGTGCTCTATACCAACTGATAAATCACATTGATATAGGTAATAAGGTCTCACACGAATAGCAATTAAACCCTTTACCAATTTTCTCATGATATGTACACAATCATTAATACCTCTAAGTAATACACTTTGATTTCCAACAGGAATACCTGCATCAGCTAACATATCAATTGCTTTTTTGCTTTCGGGAGTAATTTCATTAGGGTGATTAAAATGTGTATTTACCCAAATTGGATGATATTTCTTTAATATATTGACTAATTTTTCAGTTACTCTTTGTGGCATCACAACAGGTGTTCTCGTGCCGAAACGAATCACCTGAACATGATCAATTTCACGAAGTTTCTTTAAAATATACTCTATTCGTTCATCAGAAACCATAAATGCATCTCCACCACTAAGTAAAACATCATTAATAGCTTCATGATTTCTAATATACTCTATTGCTCTATCGATTTGTTCTACTTTAAGTTCTGCATCTTTATGTCCTGCAAATCTTCTTCTTGTACAATGTCTACAGTAAGTAGAACACATATCCGTGATTAAAAATAGAACACGATCAGGATATCGATGTGTTAATCCAGGCACTGGAGAATCATGATCTTCAGCAAGTGGATCATATATATCGTTGACTCCTTTTATCATTTCACTACCCAAAGGTATGGCTTGTTGTCTGATTGCACACTTTGGATCATTTGGGTCAATTAAAGTTAAGTAATAAGGAGTAATCGCCATTCTTAGTTTACCTAAAACCTTTAGAATGGTATCTTCTTCATCCCGAGTTAAACTCATATATTTTTTTAAATCGTTAGCAGTTCTAATTCGGTTTGAAGTCTGCCACTTCCAATTATTCCAGTCTTCATCTGAAACATGCCCGAAGAACTGCTTCCTTCTTTCCAAATGACTTACATTCAATATAGATTTCATCATAGCCTCCTAGGCGTAACGCGACATGAATAAATCAAATAGTTGTTGATTTTCTCTCAAAATTTCTAATGTAATATTTGCATGATTTTTTGTGTATCCATTACCAATAATCATTGTTATGTCTTTACCAATTCCTTCAGCACCTAAAGCTGCTTTAGTAAATGATGTTGCCATTGAGAAGAAATAAACTGTTCCTAATTCTTTTGTACATAAAATTGAAGTCATTTCTGTATTTTCAGTATTGACAACATTAATTGTTAAATCAGCTAGTTTTCCATCTGTAACTTTAGATAAAGCTTCATAGACTTCAATACTATTGGTTGCACTTTCGACAATAATATCATCAAAGAGATGATAATCTTTAAGACTTTCAACTTGTGATTCCTTACGTACAAGTCCAATAACTCGACCATTTTTTCCTACTTGCTTTTTAGCTTCTGAGGCACAAAGGATGCCACTCTTTCCGTTAGCTCCAATAATAAAGACTGTCATGTCTTTTTTAGCTAATTTTCTAACTTGTGCAGGTGCACCAGCAACATCAAGAGCTGCCAATACAAACTTTTCATCTAAATCTTCTGGAATTACAGCATAAATACCTGAATCAAAAAGAATAGCTTGACCTTTAATTTTTACTTGTTCATTTGTAATATTGATAGATATAATTTCATCAATATGTAATGGAGTAAGTGAAAGTGAAACAAGTGTTGCAAGTTTGACTCCTGGACGCAAGTCCTTACCTGAAAAATCTTTGCCTGCTTCTTTAACAGTACCAATTAACATACCGCCACTCTTTGTTACTGGATTTTGCATCTTACCTTGTTTTTTAACAATACCTAAAATCATTTCTTTCATGCGATTAGGATCGTGATCACATGCTTCCTTAATTTGATGAAATGATGCTGAATCAATATTAAGTGTATCTACTTCGATTAAACATTCGTTGTCATAACAAACTGGTGTAGAATCAATCTTAAATGCTGCTTGTGGTAATATGCCTTGAGGCTCAATTACGCGATGTGTTCCGTACTTACAAAGTTTTTTCATTTTTTTTCTCCCATATATTTAATATTTTTCTTGTTTCTTCTGGTGTAGCAATTTCACGATTATGCTTCTTTGCTAATTCAACAACCTTTTTCACTAAATCTTGATTTCCTTGAGCCAATACACCCTTTGATAAATAAATATTATCTTCTAAACCAACTCTCACATGTCCACCATGTTTAATGGCTAGTTCAGCTAAAGGAAATTCATATCTACCAATACCAGCAACACTAAACGTGCAATCAGTTGGAATACTTTCTTTTAAGAATAAAAAGTCTCTTTCTTCTCCAGTCATCCCACCATTAACACCTAAGACAAAACTAAAGTGCATTGGATCAAAGATGAATCCTTTTTTATGTAATCTAAGTACTAAATCAATGTGACCTTTTTCAAAACATTCGAGTTCTGGTACTATATTTTTTTCATGCATAATTTTAGCGAAATACTTAATATCGTTCTCTGTATTCACAAAGATATCATCCCCACCAAAATTTAAAGTTCCACAATCTAAAGTCGCCATTTCAATAGGAAGTTCAGTGGGTTGCAATCTTTCATCTCTTGTCATGCCAACAGCCCCACCTGTCGAAGGTTGAATAATGACGTCTGGGCATTTTTTTCTGATTGCTTTCATCGCCTCTTCATATCTATCTTTATCTTGAGTCGGTGTGCCATCGTCATTTCTCACATGAAGATGAATGATTGAAGCACCAGCAAGATAGGCTTGATAAGCTTGTTCAGCAGTTTCTTCAATCGTATAAGGAATAAATGGATTATCTTGTTTTGTTACCTCTGCACCAGATATTGCGCAAGTAATAATCAATTTATTCATGTTTAATTCTCATTTTTTCCTTAGGAACAATGCAAGTTCCTATAGCTTTTGTTGTTAAAACCTTATTTTCTAAGACATCAGCTGCACTTGAATTAATATCTGGACGCGCACTAATTACCTTGTAACAAGTAAAACTCATTTTTCTTGAAGTCTTTCCCATTTCAACAAGTTCAGCCGTTACTTCAATGAAATCACCCGCATATAGAGGCGCTAAGAAATCTACAGACTCATATGCTCTAAATAATCCTTCATCTCCATCAAGAATAATAAGAAGTTCTGTAGCAACATCACCAAATAAAGCAAGTACTTTGGCTCCATCAACTAAATTTCCACCATAATGTGCATCTTGTTGACTTAGTCTTAATCTATGTATCACTTTTTGCATCTTATACCTCCATGAGCTTCACTTCATCATAGATGAGTGTTGCTTCTGTATTTTTAATAATTTCTTCAACCGATACATCTGGATGTCTTTCAATTAAGTGTAAACCATCAGGTTTGACTTCAATCACTGCCATTTCTGTAACAATCATATCTACGACTCCATAAGCAGTAAGTGGCAATTGACATTTTTTCTTAATTTTAGGAATTCCTTTATTTGTATGTGTAGTCGCAACAATCACTCTTTTAGCACCTGTCACTAAATCCATAGATCCACCCATACCAGGTACAAGCTTACCAGGAATAATCCATGAAGCCATTGATCCCTCTTCATCAACTTCAAGTGTTCCTAATACAGTTAAATCTAAGTGTCCACCTCGAATAATCATAAATGAAAAAGCTGTATCAAAATATGAACCATTTTCTTTAATTGTTGCATATTGACCACTTGGGTTTGTCAAGTTATAATCTATCTCATCATCGTTTGCTAAAGGCCCCAAACCAATAATTCCATTTTCACTTTGAAGGAATACTTCACAATCTTCAGGAATATAGTTAGCAACTAAGGAAGGAATACCTATGCCTAAGTTTACTAAATCTCCATCGTTTAATTCTTGTGCAACACGTTTTGCGATAATATCTTTAATATTATTCACTAATGTCACCTCCAGCTAAGTAATTAATAAATGTGTGTGGCGTTATCACTGTTTCAGGATTAAGAACATCTACTTCATAATCCACATAAGCAATTACTGTTTTTGCAGCTGTTGCAATGATTGGATTAAAGTTTCTAGCTGTCTTTGCATAGATTAAGTTTCCAATATGATCTGATTTGTGTGCTTGTACTAAAGCTAAATCTGCTCCTAAGGCTTCCTCTAATAAATAATCTCTACCAGATAAGTTAATGATTTGTTTTCCCTCTTCAATTGAGGTTTTAATTCCCACAGGAGTTAATATACCACCCAATCCAGCGCCATATGCTCTAATTTGTTCAATTAAAGTCCCTTGCGGAATGAGCGTGACTTCTATTTTTCCTTCACTCATCAATTTACCAACAAAAGGATTTGTTCCGATATGAGATGCAATCAATTTTTTAACTTGATTATTCGCAATCAGTTTGCCAACACCTTTATCTGGATATCCAGCATCGTTGCAAATAATTGTCAAATTATTGATCCCTGATTCTAACACCCAATCGATTAATGTTTCTGGAGTGCCACATGTTAAAAATCCGCCAACCATAATTGATTGATTCTCTTTGATTAAAGAAATGAACTTTTCTTTATCAATCCATTTATTCATATGTTTTTTTCCTTTCTCGGCATCAGTACAGCTTCACCGGTTAACATACACTCATTTTGATCATTAAATATCTCGGTCGTAAATATAACTCTATTTTTTTCTAATATTATTTCTTTAATTGTTACAACCACCTCTAAATTCATATCCGGATAGACGGGTTTAAGAAATTTTAGCGATTGAGATATATAGATAGTTCCTAATCCAGGATATTCCATTCCAAATACTTTGCTAAATAAGGAACCTACAAGCATACCATGTACAATTGGCTTTTTAAAAATAGTTGTTTCAGCGTATTCTGCATTAAAATGAGCATCATTTAGATCCCACGTAAGCTCACCAAACTTTTTTACATCATCAAATGTAATCACTCTTTGGTATGATCTTTTGTCCCCGATTTTCATACTTCTAATCATCTTTCTTCCACCTTTCCAAATAAAAATAAAGAGAACTGTTTTAATAACAGCTCTCCATTATCACTATAATGGCAATAATTGAAGTGTGCCTTCAATTATCAAGTCTAAGGATTGGACATCAATAGACTTTCGGCAATTTATTCCTTCTTAAAACCGTTAGAATGTCCAACTTCTAACTCACGGTTAAAATACCCAATAAATTGCACCTCTGTATGACTCTACAACCATTATAAACGAAAGATGAAAGCGCTGTCAATGCCTTTTTGAGCGATAGTTAAATATTTTCTAATTTAGCGATATTATTTGATATTAAATATTGATTTTCGACTCATTTCATTTATTCAAAGAAAACGATGTATAATAATATATATAAGGAAAAAGGAGGATATAAAAATGAAAGACATAATTAAATCTTTTGATAATTTACCTTGGATTGTTAAACTTATTCTTGCATTACCAGGAATCGACATTGTATGGGGAATTTATAGACTAATTAAAGGATTAGATAAAAATAATGGTTTATTAGTTTTGGCTGGTATTATTTGGATATTTACAGGTTGGGCAATATTATGGATAATAGATTTATATACAGTCATTATGCACAATAAAATCACTGTTCTAGCTAATTAATATTAAAAGGTCATTCATTCAATATGAAGGGCTTTTTTTCTTTTTCATACCGAAAGTTGAATAACTATGAAAAAACAGTTATAATTTAATCAATAGGAAACGAAAAATATAATAAAGTGAGGCTTACTATGTATAATGACGACAAGATTAAAGTTGTAATGGAAAAAGCAATTGCTCAAGCCGAAAAAACAATGAATGATGATGTTGGGGGTCCTTTTGGTGCTGCAATTATTGATCCAAACGGAGAAATTATTTCAGTAACATCGAATTCAGTCTTAAAAGATCATGATCCAACTGCACACGCAGAAATGAATGCAATTAGAAAAGCAGGTGAAATTTTAGGCACTCATGATTTAACTGGATGTACTTTAGTAACAACAGCTTATCCATGCCCCATGTGTTTAAGTGCGATTATCTGGGCAAATATTAAACATGTTTTTTATGGATGTCGTCCATCAGATGCTGATGCTATTGGATTTAGAGATGATTTTATTTATAAATTTATAAGAGATGAACATCCCGATAAAAAGATTTTAACTATTGATGAAAAATTTAGAGATCAATGTTTACTTCTGTTTAAAGAGTATAAAGAAAAAGAAAAAACACTTTATTAGTTGGTGTGTTTGATATATTGAGTTCAGACCTGTTAACTAAAAGATAAAA
>JAFGTI010000016.1 GCA_016934175.1 Acholeplasmataceae bacterium
GTAACCGGTATTGGCATGCGTTCTTCAGTCAATAAAGCATATGATATCAGAAAAGTGATGCCTTATGCGAAATATGATCAAGTTGAATTTGAAGTCCCTATTTCAGATTATAGTGATGCAAGATCACGTATCGATTGCAAACTTAAAGAAGTGATTCAATCGATTAGTATTATTAGACAATGTTTAGCTAAAATGCCTGAAGGTCCTGTAAGAGTTCCACTTGCTAGAGGACAATCCATGAGATGGACAGTTCCTAAGGGATATGTCTACAGTCCTGTGGAATCTTCAAGAGGTGAATTTGGCTATTACATGGTTTCAAATGGAGGCACAAACCCTTGGCGCGTCGGCGTTAGAGGAGCGAGCTATCCACAAGGATTACTGGGTATTGAAAAATATTTACCAGGTACGAGATTAGATGATGCTGCCTTATGGGTAGATACCATGGGAGTTTGCTCCCCTGAGATTGATAGATAGGAGAATATGATGAAGAATAAATATCGTAGATTAAGCATATTAAATCCAATGAGACACTTCAAGTATCTCTTAAGAAAACCCGTCAGTCATATGATGAATGATATCTTTACAAAAAAGAATTCAAGCTATCTTAATGATAATGCCATCATCAAATTAAAAAGTAGATTAGAAGCTTCTCCAAGAGTAGCTCCAGATAATGTACGTGGATTCCATACGAATGATTGGGAGTTATGCATTGGTTGTGGCACTTGTGCTGATATATGTCCTACTGAAGCCATTATCATGGTTGAACGAACAGATATTAAAGATGAAGCCGGCAAGCTACAAGAAAGACCAATTATTGATTATGGGCGTTGTTGCTTCTGCGCACTATGTGTTGATACATGTACGACAGGTTCATTAGAAATGAGTAAAGAATATATTTATGCAAGCACTGATCCACAAGACTTTTTGTTAATGCCTGAAAAGACATGGCAAGGTGAAACTGTTGATCATGGTTGGATTAAAGATGAAGTTAGTGATCTTCTTGACTTAAATCGTATCGCTATGGAACATATTGAACCTGAAGAAAGAACTTCAAGTTTTGTTGAAGTTGTTCGTGGATACTCAAAAGAAACTGCTAAATTAGAGGCTGCACGCTGTGTTGAATGTGGTGTTTGTACATCAAGTTGTCCAGTTCAAATGCATATTCCTCAATATATCAGAGCTATATGGGAAGATGATATTGAAGGTGGACTTCGTCAAATCTATGAAACAAATCCACTTCCAGGTGTTTGCGGACGTATATGCACACATAATTGTGAAACATCTTGTGCGATTGCAGTTCGTGGTGAAGCCATAGCAATTCGTTGGTTAAAACGTTATATTATTGACAGTGCTCCAACTGATATGTATGAAAAGATTATTAATGAACCTGTATCTGAAGTTATCGATGCTAAAGTTGCAGTTGTAGGTTCTGGTCCAGCTGGATTAGGCGCTGCCTATTACTTAAGAACTATGGGCTATCATGTTGATGTCTTTGAAGAAAAACCACTTGCTGGTGGTGTGATGAGATATGGTATTCCTGCTTACCGCTTACCTGATTATGCAATTGATAAAGATATTGATTTCATGAAAAAAATCGGTGTAAATATTTTAACAAACAAGCGTGTTGGAAAAGATATAACCATGGATCAAATTGAAAAGAAATACGATGCTGTTTTCTTAGGTACAGGTTTCTTTAAAGCACGTAGCTTAGATATTCCAGGATCAGATCACGTAGATGTTAGCGCAGCTATGGATTTCTTACCACAAGTTAGAGATTACGAACGTGGTGTCTTAAAACTTGAAGATATCAATATTAAAGAAAGTATCTTAGTTATTGGTGGTGGAGATGTAGCCTTTGATGTTGCGAGATCTGCAACTAGATTACAAATTTTAAAGTACGGAAAAGCTAGTGTAAAACTTACTTCTCTTGAAAATTGGGATGAACTTCCTGCTAGTGATGATGAAGTGATGGAAGGTATTGATGAAGGCATTCAATTCTTCTGTGGAAATGGACCTCAAGAAGTGATCATTAAAGATAACAAAATCAAAGGCGTACGCATGTTTAAGTGCTTATGTTTAACTGATGCTGATGGTAGATTCAACCCACAATTTGATGAAGAATGTGTGATTGATATACCAGCTGAACAAGTCTTCTTATCGATTGGGCAAATGCCTGATTATGAATACATTCCTGAAAATTTGAAATCAAGAATGAATTTTGTAAGAGGAAAGATTAAAGCTGACTTATATGGACAGGTTGAAGGTTTAGAATGGTTATTTGTAGGTGGAGACATTATGCGTGGACCTGATTTAATATCAGGTGTGGCTGACGGACATCGTGCTGCTCAAGGTATTGATGACTACTTATACAAAAAGGCTAAGAAAAAACAAGCGAGCGAATACTTACAAGAATTAAGAAACGCTGCTAAAGCAAATACACCAGAACTTACTCCTAAACAAAAAGGTCGTTCTTAATAACAAATAGAAAGCATCCATTTAAAAATAGATGCTTTTTCTTTTATTAATGTGTTGTTTGCATTCATTTTTTCATGTAAAATAAGTAAGAGTAGGTGAAGCAATGAAACGTATAGAACAATTTAACCAAGATATTAATCTCAGTGATGAAACTAGGTTTGATAGATGGTTAACATACCGAAATCAAATTGTAGAGTTTATTGATCCTTATTTAAGCCTAAAGGAAAAAGAAAAATGTCTTATTTTAGGTTCGGGAAATTGTGATGATCTTGATTTATCTTATATCATAGAAAAGTATAGAGACGTTACTTTATCAGATATTGATTTATCGAGTGTTAAAAAGGGGATTTTGAAACAAAACCTTAAAATCAATCAATTTAAGTTAATTAAAGAAGATTTCTCAGGTTTTGATAAGATAAACTTCTTTGAAAATCTAATTGATGATGTACTCACAATGAAGACTGAAGACGAAATTTTAGATTATCTTATTAAGAAAGTCAAGTTATCTCAACAGATAACTACTTTTGAAAATATTAAAGAGATCTATGATTTTATATGGATATCACCTATTTTTACACAGCTTATCTTCAACCAAGTTTTAAAAGCAACAGAAGTATTAAGAGAAATGAAGTTTGATCCACTTTTAATTCAAGTTATAGAGTCATCTATGTTAAATCTAATGCCTGAAATTATTGATCACTTTAATCAAAAAATTGACCAAGTTTCAAAAAAAGATAGCATGATCGTTGTCTTATCAGATATTTTTCAAAGTAAGTATAATGACGCTTTCGAGTTAAAAATTAAACAGGCAATTCATTCGACTGACTTAATGGATTTGCTGTATAAAGACTACCAAGAAACATATGGATATGGACTCGGTGATTATGGTTTATTATCACTTAGTGCTAGCAAACATTTACTAGCACATCGTTGGTTTTTATGGCCCTTCAGTGAAAGTATAAACATGACTGTAGAATGCTTAATTTTAGAAAACAAAAAAGGATGATTCCAAAACGGAAACATCCTTTTTATTTTACTTGACTGTTAAATGTTTAATTTGTTTTTATTTTGAATTTTTTCATGGATTGCTGCTGCTGACTTTTTTCCTGCTCCCATTGCTAAGATAACTGTAGCCGCCCCGGTTACAACATCTCCACCAGCAAATACCATATCTTTGGAAGTCAGTCCACTTTCATCTTGTGTTATGATGCATCCCCATTTATTGGTTTTTAAACCTTGTGTTGTTGACGTAATCAAAGGATTAGGTGTTGTTCCAATTGCCATAATTACTGAATCCACATCAATGATCAAGTCTGAATCTTTCTTTTCTATAGGTCTTCTTCTTCCAGATTCGTCAGGTTCACCAAGTTCCATTTCAACACAACGAATTCCACTTACAAATCCTTGACTATTACCTAAAATTTCCTTAGGATTTGTTAAAAGTTTAAAGATAATGCCTTCTTCTTCAGCATGCTCAATTTCTTCAAATCGGGCTGGGAGTTCTTTCATTGATCTTCTATAAACAATGTAGACCTTTTGCGCCCCTAGACGTTTAGCAGAACGTGCAGCATCAACAGCAACATTACCACCACCCACAACAGCAACTCTTTTTGCTATTTGGATTGGTGTTGCACTTGATGATGCATAAGCTTGCATCAAGTTGACTCTAGTAAGAAACTCATTAGCTGAATAAACACCGTTATACATTTCTCCTGGTATATTCATAAATTTAGGTAATCCAGCACCTGTCCCTAAGAAGATTGCTTCAAAACCTTCTTCAAATAAATCTTCAATAGTTAATGTTTTTCCAATAATCACATTGGTTTTGATATCGACACCTAATGATCTTAAGACTTGAATTTCTTTTCTGACAATTTCTTTAGGTAGTCTGAATTCTGGAATACCATAAACCAAAACACCCCCTGGAATATGCAATGCTTCAAACATTGTCACTTCGTAGCCTAATAAGGCTAAATCATAAGCACAAGAGATACCTGATGGACCCGAACCTACGATAGCAATACGGTGATGATTAGATTCTTTTTTTATGATTTCTTTTTGTTTTTGAGCATGATGATAATCAGCGACAAATCGTTCTAGTCTTCCGATAGCAACAGGCTCACCTTTGATACCTCTAACACAAAGTTGTTCGCATTGTGTTTCTTGTGGACAAACTCTACCACATACTGAAGGTAATGAACTGGCTTCTAAGATAACCTGATAAGCTCCTTCAATATCGGATTCAATAATTTTTTCAATAAATCTAGGAATGTCAATTTCAACAGGACATCCTTTAACGCATGGTTTATGTTTGCAACCTAAACACCTTTTCGCTTCATCAATCGCTTGTTCTAAGGTATAACCTAATGTTACCTCATCAAAGTTATGAATTCTTTTTTGAGGGTCTTGCATTGGCATTACGTTTTTAACTAGTGATTTATTTACCATGAGGCTTCTCCTTAAGAAGGCGGCATGCTTCATCATGCTTCTTAATTTCAAACTCTTTATACATTTGGTTGCGTCTAATCGCTTCATCAAAATCTACTAAATGTCCATCAAATTCAGGTCCATCAACACAAGCAAATTTCATTTGTCCGCCAACAGTTATCCGACAACCACCACACATACCGGTTCCATCAATCATTACTGGATTCATTGATACTATTGTTTTAATGCCATATGGTTTTGTTACTAAACTGACGAATTTCATCATAGGTAGGGGACCAATAGCAATCACTTCATCATAAGTTTCACCGTTTTCAAGTAACTTCTTTAATGCATCAGTAACAAATCCTTTATTTCCATTCGATCCATCATCAGTCATTATGTGTAATTGATCACTGCATGCCTTAAATTCTTCATTCAGAAAAATAAGATTTTCAGAACGAAATCCTATGATTGAATGTACGATGCTGCCTTTGTCATGTAAAGCTTTGGCTACGGGATATGCAATTGCACATCCTACTCCGCCACCGATTACAGCCACTTTCTTTAATCCTTCAAGTTCTGTTGCTTTACCTAGAGGACCTGCAAAGTCATGTAAAGAATCACCAACTTCTAGCTGGTTCAATAGTGTTGTTGTTGCACCAACAACTTGATATATAATTGTAATAGTCTCATCCTTATGATTTGCTTCCGTGATGGTCATCGGAATGCGCTCACCATTTTCTTCAACACGGAGAATTACAAATTGACCAGGTTCTGCGTGTTTAACAATATAAGGTGCTTTAATTTTCATCAATGTAACAGTTGGTTTTAATATCTTCTTTTCAATGATTTCGAACATAATGTACCTCTTTAAGTTTTATACCTCATTATACCATTTTCAGCTATCCTACTCAATCAACAATTCGCATTTAGATGAAACAATTCTCAAAAAGTATGAAAAAAATAGTGCATATTTATATGCACTATAA
>JAFGTI010000108.1 GCA_016934175.1 Acholeplasmataceae bacterium
AAATACAGCAGTTGTACAACCCTTTGAAGCACAAATCGTTGCTGACACAGGGATTGAAGTTGCATTAGGTATGCCTGATACAGGTGCAGGTGAAGATCTATTTGATCTTGAATGGGTTACATCATTAGAAACTGCAGACATTTCTGCATATATTACAAGCGCTTATGGTGGAGGTTTTAGATTTAATCATGTCACAACATCCGATGGTGTAAATTTCTTTACATTAGGTGTTGCTGGATTAATTGGGACTTCAGAAGGATACTTGGAATTACCTTTACATTTTAGATCAAATTCTGCAAATGCGATTAACTGGTCTGCAGTTTCATTAACAGGTGATTCATTATCGTGGGTTTCAGATGTTGAATTTATGGGAGCAACTGGTGTATCGTATCCATCAGGATCATCATTCACCGTTAATGCTGCTGATTCCATGAGAGTTGCAATTCAAGAAGTAATTGGTTCAAGAACAACTCCTGCTGCTATTGGATATGAAAATGCCGGTGGTGGATCTAACATATATCTTGGGGATGGCAGTGTCCATTATTATTCTGATGGTGTAACAGCCGCTCCTGCTCATGACTTTTCTGATAGAACAACATTAGGTGATGGATTAGGTGCTGCAGGTTCTTATAACTATTATCATGAAAAAACTGGTAATTTACCTGTTGGTTCTGATGCAGTAAATACTATGGTGACTCAAGTGACTGTTGCAGGAACTCAAGTTCTTGGAATGAATTCTGGTAGTACAGCATCTGCTGGTGCTGATTATTATGGACAGATAGTAATTCGTATTTGGTTAGAAGGTTATGATCAAAATTCATATAATTCAATTCTAGCAAGATTAGTTACAGCTTCATTAACATTTGAAGGTATTACGCTTTAATTAGTTTCAATAAAGAACACAATTCTAGTCAGGTAAGTGCATTTAAAAACAAATGCACTTACCGTCCAACTTTGGATTGTTGTTTGATGTATACTATAGTATAATATATGTATACATTAATTATTTAAGGAGCTATTATGGAAAAATCAAAACCAAAGTTAGCAATCAGAATTGCTAAAATTTCTTTAAACACGCTTTTTTACCTTGTCATTGTAT
This sequence comes from Acholeplasmataceae bacterium, assembly GCA_016934175.1. Classification (GTDB taxonomy): domain Bacteria; phylum Bacillota_I; class Bacilli_A; order Acholeplasmatales; family Acholeplasmataceae; genus Peloplasma. The sequence continues at coordinate 1,100 of JAFGTI010000108.1, forward strand.
TACTTCTTGTATTTTCACTAGCAAACATTCAAGTTAAAAAAGAAAATGATATTGCTAACGTATTTGGATTAGGGTTCTTATCAGTTCAATCTGATTCAATGTCAGGTACTGATGAAGATTCATTTGAAAAGGGAGACATCGTTTTTGTAAAGATGTTAAATGATCAAAGTAGACAGAATCTAACGGTTGGAGATATAGTAACATACTATGATTTAACTATTAGAGCTTTTAATACACATAGAATTATTGATACTTACACAAGTGATGGATCAACATACATTATTACACAAGGCGATAATACACCTGGAGCTGATCAACCCATTCGATTATCTGATGCTTTAGCGACATATCAGTCAAAAGTTAGTGGAGCAGGAAACGCACTAGATTATTTGCAATCACCAACAGGTTTTGCACTATTTGTTATATTACCAGTTATTGTTATTTTAGTATTTGAAGGAATCATACTTGCTAGAAACGTTTTAGCTTTGAATAAAGCAAAGATGGAAGAAAAGTATGCACAGGAAAAAGAAAAATCAGTCGTTGATCTTGAAGCCGAAAAAGATAAGATTCGTGCTCAAATCATGGAAGAATTAAAGAAAAACAAAGAATCGGATCTATAATCTAAATAGTGTCAAGGATTCATTAGGGAGAGTATATGGTAGAGTTTGCTCGTTACTATATTAACTTCATTAGAGAATTTTTTGCAAATATCGGTAACTTTTTCAAGAGATTATTTGAAGCGTTTGCCGATTTGTTTTTTAATGGGGTTATTGATTATTTTAAACAATTTATTTCATCAAGTTCGACATTCACATTGCTCGATTGGGTAATGGCTTTTATCGTAATCATAATTAATGTAGCCTTTTTTGTCTTTCTAGCATTAAAACTTTATCAACTTACTAGAAGATATATTAAATTTAATAAATCAGAAATTGAAAAAGATTCACTACTTGAAGAAATCACATTTCTTAATCAAAAAACAATTGAGTTAATCGATGAAAAAAATAAGATATTAGCTTTGAAAGTTGCTGGTATGGGTGGTGCATCACCTCAAGAAGAAGAGCAATACGATGAAGAAAAGAAAGAAGAAAATCTTGGACCTACTAGATTTGTTAAGTTAAGTAGCGTCGATAGAGAATACGAAAATACCGTGACAGCAGTTCATATGCGTGATGAAGATATGATTAATATGAACGAGTTAGTTAAAAGATTTATCAATTTTTCAGCTTCAAAACTTGGCTTATTTTATGATCGAAAAATTATATCTGCATTTTTTGCAGGCATGGCAACTTCTAAAACAATGATTTTAGAAGGTATATCTGGTACCGGGAAAACATCATTACCTTATGCGATGGGTAAATTTTTTGGTAGAGATTCAAATATTATAGCTGTTCAACCTTCATGGAGAGATCGTGCTGAAATGGTTGGCTATTTAAATGAATTTACGAAAAAATTTAATGAAACAGATTTTTTAAAAGCAATTTATGAAACGACTTATCGTGATGATGTCTGTATTATCGTATTAGATGAAATGAACTTAGCCCGTGTTGAATATTATTTTGCAGAGTTTTTGTCACTTCTTGAAATGCCAGATGCTGATGCATGGTGGGTTGATGTTGTATCAGATACTCAGCCTGGAGATCCTAAACATTTGATTAATGGGAAGATATTATTGCCTCAAAATGTTTGGTTTGTAGGAACTGCCAATAAAGATGATTCAACATTCACGATTACCGATAAGGTTTATGACCGTGCAACACCAATTGAAATTAATGCTAAAGCAGCCTATATTGATGCACCTCAAACAGAAGGTGTCACAATTAGCAACGATTATTTGCAAGACTTGTTTAGACAAGCATTAAAGGATCACTCTATTAGTTTAAAGGCACTTGAAAATCTTGAAAAACTGGACGCCTTTATTACAACAAACTTCAAAGTGACGTTTGGTAATCGTATTATGAAACAAATTAGAGCATTCGTTCCAGTTTACGTATCATGTGGCGGTAGTGAATATGAAGCTTTAGATTATATGGTAGCTCGCAAGATACTTAGAAAATTTGAAAGTTTGAATCTACCATTTTTGCAAAATGAAATTAATGATTTATCATCTTTACTTGATCGTTTATTTGGTAGAAATGTTTTTGTTGAATGCCAAGCTTATCTTAATACTATCAAGAAACAATTTTAGTGAGAGGAATTACCAATGAAAAAGACAAGTGATCTTACAAAATTTCATGAAGTGCTTAATGATGCACTCTATCAGATTGAAATGGAAGAGGAATTTCCAAATCACTTTTATCAAGCCTTGCTTTCTGGAGAAAATACAATATACCAAAAAAACATTTCAGAAACAAAGACATTTCATGAGGAATGGATTGCAACAATCGAATCTTTCTTTCCAAGTCTTGATAAGATCACAAGAGATGCAAAATCAGGATTAAGATATGATCAGGAGATTGTAGCTATAGAAAAAGCAAAGAAGACAAACAGTGAATCTGTTCGTCATCTTGCCTCACATACTTATCTCATCAAGGAAATAAGAAATGGTGATGTGATTCCAAAGAAAATCCAGATTACACAAGCTGAGATTGAACTTGGCATCTATGAAAACCGCTTTATAATGACATTAATTAACCGATTGTTTAAATTTGTTATGGATCGTCATGAAGTGGTAAAGAATAATGTCAAAGCGTATGAAAGAAAGCATTTTAATTTAAAATCAAATTTTGAAATTAGAGATTCTATTGTTGAATTAGACCTAGACTTGAATATTAAAGACGAACTCGAGTTTGACAGTGATGGAAAAAGTAATTTTAAATTATTAAACCGAATTTCGACACTTCTTAAAAAGGTCAATGGGTTAAGAGAAAGTAATTTCATGGTTGAGTTAAAAAACGCAAAACCCATTATTCCGCCAATCATGAAAACATCAATTATCTTGAAAAATGTCGATTATAATAACTGTTATAATCTGTGGTTGTTTTTAGATAGATATAGTGTCTTCAACTTTGATGTAGATGTCAAAGAACAGAATCTTCCTTTTGATAAATATTATTTACGTAATGTTTATCAAACAGCCTTAATGTCGTTTTCTACGGTTTATGCAAATCAAGAAGCTTTAAAAGATATGTATCAGTATGTTGATGTCAATGAATATACTAAGCGTGCTCCAAAGTTTGTTAAAAAGAACTTAAAAGATATTGTCAAACAACCTGATCCTGTTATATTAGAAGACACCCACATCAATCAGTATTATCTTGAGCAAAGTATGCAAATATTTAAAGAAAGTATTGATAAACACCAAGAAGATTCTTCAAGTTATGATGTCGCTTTAAGAAAAGCACTTCGAGATACTATAAATATTACGAATTCACTCTATGAGTCTTATTTTGATTTCAAACCGGAAAAGACAGACCAAGCATTATTCTTTGAACGTATGGTTCATCCTGATACAGAAGCAGATATATTAGTAGCAAAAGACAAAGCTCGAGTTGCTAGAATTATTAGGGAAACAAAAGAAGTTGATTATAATAACGCGATTCGCTTAGAAAAAAGAATGCTTAAAGAGATTGAACAGCTTGATAAAAAACTTGCTAAAGAATTGAAGAGAAAGGCTTATGATCTAGCTAAAAAATTAGCAATTGAAGAAAAATTAAAGATTGAAAGAGAAAATTTATCAATCAATCAAGGTATTTTAGAAGATTATTTAAGATTCGTCGGAGAACAAAAACAAGTATTATCAGATGAACAAAAAGCTTTTAATCAAAAACTTAAAGATGATGCCAAAAAAGTAAAGGAAGAAGAAAGAAAAATCATCGAGCAAGAAAAGAAAAAAGCCAAATCTATGTATAATGCTGACATGAGAAGACTCAAAGCAAAACAAAGAGAAGGCAAGAAGAAAATTGCAGAGCAACTAAGAGCACAAAGAAAAATTCAAAAAGAAAAAGAGGCTCAAGAAAAGAAACGATATAAAGATTTATCTATTCAAAGAATAGCAAAAGCTAAAGAAAAAATACAGGCAGATTATGAAAACAAACTCAAGGAAGCGAAAAAGAAATTAGAAGTCTAAGACAAAAGGTGGTGAAATCATGGAAAATCGTTCAAAACAAACGTTAAACCGATTAGTCATGGTTTCTGTTGTCTATTTGGTTCTTGCATTATTTATATTTACAGTTGTTGTTTTTGCTTGGTATACATTAACTGATATTAACAGGGCAAATTTAGTTTCTCAAATTTCTGGAGTAGAAGCTGAATATGAATTTTACGTCTATAGAGATAGTGACAAAGATGGTAGTGATCATCAAACACTCATAGATAATGTCTGTTCTATCGGAGAAGATAAATGTTATGAGTTTGTGACAAATCCAACGTTTAGTTATTTAATTCCAGGTTATGCAGCACCTGGAGAAAGATTCTCTTTTGCAATAAAAATCAGATCTATCGGTCAAACAGAAGGTTCACTTAAACTAGATTTTACCGGAATTACTTCAATAGGATATGATATTGATGAGAACAAAATTCAAAAAGCATATGAGTATAGCGTGAGTAAAATCTCATATATAAACTCGGGAATTGAAACATCAGATATTAAGGATACATTAGGTATTATTTACGGAAACCAACATTTTTCATATAGTTTTATTAATGTCTATAATTTGGTTAATAATGTTCCGTTTGGAATGCTAGATGATTCAAATTCCACTGTAGTAATCTATTTTGATCTCTATTTTGATCCCACGATATACGGACAAACTAGTGAGGGTGTCTCTCATGAAAATAGTAATATCTTCATGAATCAAATTTTTGTTATCCAACATATTTACATGACAATTAGCTAAAGAGGTAGAATTTTGAAAAAACTAATCTCAGGAATTATTATTTCACTTACCATCATCATATTTGGTTTAGCAATTTCAATTATGTTTTTAGGTGCGTCAGCCTATAAAAGCAATTCATTATTTTATATCTTTGACTACACATTTTCAATCGTACCTACAAATTCGATGATCGGAGATCAACCTGACTCGTTAGATCCTGGTGATGTTGCGATTATTCGAAATACGAGCTTTGAAGATGTAGAGATAGGTGACGTTATCGTTTACCAAGATAGTGTTATCATTAGCGGAAGAACTACTAATATTCTCATTATTCATAGAGTTGTTGAAATTCAAGATGATGGTAGTTTGAGAACAAAAGGTGATAACCCAGTAAATACTATTGATCCACATCCCGTTACAGCAAGTACCTATCAGGGTAGTCTACATTCAAAAATTACTTATTTAAAACCAGTTGTTGATTTAATGATAAATAGCCGAAGTTTAATATTTCTAGGTTTAACTGCAGTTCTAGTCATTCTGCTTATTTGGGAGTTAGCGCATATTTATAGAAATATCAGTGATCATAAAAATGCAGAACTTAAAGAAAAACATGAACAGGAATTAACAAAAATCATGGAAAAAGAGAAAGAAAAAATATATCAAGAAATTATAGACGAAGAAAAGAATAAAAACAAGAATCAAGACCAGTAAATCTATTGACAAAAGAGACAAATAGCAGTATAATTTAATTAAGGATATTATACAATAATATCTATAATAATTCGGCAAAACTAGGGTAACCTAGCGACGCAAAGCTATAGGGCCTAAATTAGGTAGCCAGTTGCATCTCGAAAGAGGTATGACTGGCTTTTTGATATTTTAAAAAAGGAGGCAAGCGCATGAAAAGAAAACTAAAAATTAAATTAACATCGTTGATAACTGTTATTGTTCTGATGATGTCAATTCCAACAGTTGCTTACGCATGGATGACATACGTTGAAGAAAAATCGCTTGTCACCATAACAACAGGCGAAATTTCAGTTTCGACTTATGCCAATGAACTTGTCGTAATTAATGATATTGATCTAGAAGATCTTGCTTATATTGATTATCAAAAAGATTTTATTAATAATGAATCATCTAGTTTAGATGTTATGGCTTCGTCTTTACGTATTGATTTAGTTGCCTCTGAACAAACTGTTTCAATTAAGCACCAGATACAATTAATTGACACATCTGCTCAAGAAGGTTTAATCTATATTATTATTTATGAGGGTATAGATATTGATGAACAAATAGGTATCTCTACGGATTACCATTCAAGAGTATTAACAATCATCAATGGACTATCAACCAAAGAAGAACAACTAGCTGCATTAACAACCTACAATCAGTCTGTGCTCGATAACATGTACGAGCAAGTGATGAGTGCTGGTCAAAAATTAACTTTCCAAATTGTATTCTGGGGAGATTATGATGCAGCACCAGATCCAAGTCTATATCTTGACCAAGTCTATAGTTTCACGATGATCTTAGATATTGTAAATTCGAAGGGTGAGGTGGCATAATATGCTCAACACTCTAAAATCAAGAATGTATATCTCATTATTAATCTTTATCTTAGTGTTTGCTACATCATTTGTAATGGTCTATGCTTATTTCCAAGTACAAGAACAAAAAGGGATAATGATTCAAACAGGCGATTTTGAAGTTGAAATGCTTATTTCCTTTAATTCAACAGTCATAGATATCAATAGCCCTTATTATGATCAAGAGACCGGATCTGTAATCATTAATGCTTATGATTCTGAAAGTGAAAATTACGTTGGCAATCTCAACATATCATTTGTTGTGACATCTATTGTCGCATCAAGATTTAGAATTAAACTTCAAGAAGAATGGACATTAACGAGACATTATCTTGATCAAAATCCGCTTTATCCGATTCCAGATACTGTTGAAGTTGTCTATCATACAAATCATGGATCGGCATATTATCCTTTCTCACTATTAAAACTTGCCCCAACGTTCTCTCCAATCTATGATTTACAAGGTTATGCATATTTAACAGAAATCATTCCTAAAGGGGATTCCACAGTGATTGATTTTATTCAAAGTGGTGATGGGTATAATGTGAGAATTAACGAAGTGTTTACTGAGACTTGTTACCTTCATCTAGATTTGATGATTGATGTTGTACAAGCAAATAGATTTTCTGAAGTATGGAATATAGACCCTAACTTCTTCAATTAGAAAACGAGGTGAAAGATATGAAAAGAATATGGATAAAAAAATCATTTCTATTCTTTTTTGTCTTCGCTTTTTTCTTTTTTGTCTTTGACTTAGTTGGATTAACAGAAATCAAAGGATTTGATTATCAAATATCCAGTTCATGGCAAGGTCATGATCTAGGAATCACACCTCAAGAAAATGTTTTATATGATAGTGATTATCGCCAATTTAGCGATATTATAGCTTCAGTTGCTAGTGTAAATGTTGATAAGACATACGTTATTGAAACTGCATATGATCTTTATCATTTATCAGAATTAGCAAAAGGTCCAGATAGAAGCGTTTATTTAAGTCTAGATTATGTACTGGGTGCAAATATTGATTATTATGATATTGTTCAACAAAATATTACTTACCGTTTTAGCCCAATAGGATTTGTTGAACCTTTCTCCGGAACATTTGATGGTCAAGGTTATGAGATTACAAATCTCTTTTTCCATTCAATATTATTCGAAGATGATTATGACAACAATTATGCTGGGTTAAGATTTACAGCAATGTTCTCAAAAGTAAGTTCAACTGGTATTATTAAAAATCTAGGATTAATCAATCCAATTATCATTCAACCTATTGAATGGGGAATCATGGATCATGTTGCATCATTAGTTGGTGAAAATAATGGGTTAATTGAAAATACTTACATGCTTGATACTAGAGGCAATGCTTCTGGATTTAGTGTTGAGGGACAGTTTAGATTATCAGGACTCGTTTCTATTAATAATGGAACGATTTCCAATAGTTTTGTTGCAACACCTCATATCAGATCAAACGCAGTAGTTAACAATTTATCTACTAGTGCTGTTGTCTATGCAAATTTTGGAACACTGTCTAATGTCTATTATGATCAAAGTATTTATATCGATAGTTATGCATTAACTGCACCAGCTACTGGACTTGATACCATAGATTTCCAAAATAGTGCTTATTTTTCTAGTGACTGGTATTTTAATGACTCTTATCTTGATTTAGCAAGTCAACCTAGTCAGGAGTCATTAGTTACTTTAGAGAGCACATACCCAATATTACAAGGCTTAACTGTTAACAATGGAGTTCTCGAAATCGAGAACGCTGTTGATTTTGTCTATATGAATAGTCTTTTATTAGTTTCAGGATTATTTAGATCGAGTCATTATGAAGTCATCAAAGACATTGATATGAACCAAGTTTCTAGAATTGCATATCAAGCCGCACCTGTCGGATTTAATGGTGTTTTATCAAGCTCAACTGTGTCACCTGAATCGATATTATATGAAAGAAATATTATTCAAGGTGGAGATATTTTATATCATTCTATTATTGATTTAAAAATTGAATCTGCATCAGCAGTAGGTAACTTTTCAAGTTATGCATTATTCACTTCATTTTTTGGAACTGTCAGTAATCTTAATTTTATTAATATGAATATATCGACGATAGATCTTGAAGATCAAGTAAATAAAACAAAAGTAGTCGTTGGTCTTATTGCTGGTCAAATGAGTTCTGGGACTATTGAAAATGTCCATGTTCAAGGGTCGATTAATGTAAGTTCAACTATCCTGCCTATGACAAAACTTTATGTTGGTGGATTAGTAGGAGAAGCAAGTGGGACTTTGGATACTGTTTCAACAAATGGGTCGATTACACAAGGCTTACAAAGTTATGAATTAAAGAGTAATGAAAGTGCAACAGGTGGCATAATCGGTCGATCAAATGGCATAATCATCAATAAAGCGATGAATACATTTGAAATTACTGGTTTAGGATATTTAGCTAACAATACAGCAACTTATTATATTGGTGGTATTATTGGTTATGGTGAAGTTGATACTTTAACAAAAATCGTCAATCAAGGCTATATTTATACAAGTCATACTGATGGATATATGCATACCATACATGCTGGTGGCGTTATTGGTATGCAAACAGATCAAATAGATGGCGTTTCACAAATATTCAATGATGGGCATATCGATATGATTGTCAATCAAGTTTTTGATATGACGCTTGCTGGATATGGATATATTAATGGTTTACAACAATCAGAAGATGCAAATTTTGAGTACTATAGCATTACGAACTCTGGTCGCCTGCGCTTAGTTCAACCTAGTGGAACGACTTATAGTGAAACTGATTTAGGATTAATTTCAGTTGATGTAGCAGGAGTCATTATAGCAGATTCAATTGATGCTGATTTTTACGGACTTTTTAATGAAAGTGATTTTGCCATAGATTTTGCTTTAATTAATCAATATGCAGGAACTCTAAATTTAAGAAATTCAACGGATTCTTCAATTATTCAAGCCTATAATACAGGCGATATTACCCTAACAAGTTTAAATCTATTAACTAATGATATAGTAAAAATCTCAGGTAACATATTAGGACAAAACATTGATATTGAACAAGTTCGCAATGAAGGAAATATTTCAATAGAATTTGATCATTCAACAACATTCACATCAGGAAATCTTTACGTTTATGGTCTATTTGAAGAAATCAGTCAAGATAGAATAGCTGTTAATGGCTATAACGGGGGTAATATAACAATTTCTCAAGGCCTTGCTACAACATTAAATTATAATGTTTATGCAAGTGGTCTAGCCTATCAAAATAGTAATACGAATTATTATAATGAACATTTAATAGATCCGATGAGTATTGAAATTTCAAACATCATAGGATCTATGGATAATTTCATAAATGATGGTGATGTTACAATTGACGGTTCATTTAACGGAAATACTCTTGCAAGTGGAGCACTTATCATTAATGAATCATCACTTACAGCAATAGCTAATCTTGGTAACATAACCAATGAAAATGATATTTTGCTATTAAACGGCAGAGTTGAATCTGCAGGCATTGTCAATATGATGATTGGACAATATGCGAGAGTTAAGGACTCAGCTAGTTATGGTGATATCATTGCAGTTTCTACAACAACAAATGGTTATGCTTTGGCTTCAGGTATTGTTGGTAGAAATGATATGTTAGCAAATGGTACTTATGTAACTTCTGGAACCAATCATAAATATGCTAAAATTTTATTTAGCATTAATTATGGAGATATCTATGCATATAGCAATATTGATGAGTCAGTATATACAATTATTGACGAAACTAGATCGAAAGCATCAGGTATTTTCGGTCAAGGTTTAGCGACTATTATTGATGTCATTAACTATGGTAATGTTTTCTCCAAGTATTTAGTTGGAGGTATTTTTGGTTATGTTTCTCTTGATCGTTTTGGTGCTATATCACAAGATCAAGTTTTTTTGGCTAACATGGTTAATTACGGTAAAATTCGTGAAATTTCATCATATGATGGCACATTTACTATCAATATGAGTGTTTTTCCCAGTCATACTTCATATAATGCTTTTGGAACATTCATTGGTAAATTCCATACAGGAACAACCTCATGGGAGTTTCTTTCTAATTCAACAACAGCACTTTATCCGATTGATTTAATTAATTTTGGATATTATATCAATTTTGACAATCTTGGTAATCTTTTAGGAAATGCACCAACACTTACGCTTGATCCACATTTAACTGAAAATGGTGAAGGTTCTGAATTACTTTTAAATATTTTGGATAAAATGGCGACAACTAATCCAAATGATACTTCAGTAAATCCATTTAACCTATTTATTTTAGGAACTTTTCCACACTTAGCTGATTATGGTAAAGTAATCACGGCATATGATCTAGATGAATCTCAAACAGGTATATTCTATGAAAACTTTATTTTCAGAAAGCCTCCAGTGAGCTTTTTTGGTACTGACCAGTATCTAAGAAATTATTTTTCTTATTTACCAAGAGAAAAAGTAAGTGATACCTTATTAACTCAAATTGAAAGTGATACATCAAATCTTTATACAGGTATTTATGTATTAGCAAGTAGTAGTGGTGTTGGTAACGGTATTTATATTCCTGATCATATTGATTTGGAACAACTTAACCCTCAAATACTTAATGGGGATCCTGATATTACATGGTTAGGTGTCGATACTGATCCTGATAGTGTCATCTATAAGTTAACTGTTGGTATGCGTCAAATCAAAGCGACCTATGCAACAACAATTTATGATTTGGCTATTGAACAAGTCGATAGTAATGGAGTTCCAATTGTCGATGGTCTTACTTTAGAAAAACCGATCATTGATGAAGAAAGAGGAATGATAACTTATTATCTTCCTAGTAATGCGAGCATTATTTCATCACTTACTTCACAGCAAATTTCAGCAACTGGTTATGTAGAAGCAGCTGAAGGTCTAGGACATATGATTCCAAATGTTTATGAAAATGATATTTGGAGTTACAAATGGATTGGTGATTTCAAAAAAGTTGGAGAAGATTATATTCCAATCGGACCTTATAATACAACTGGAAATCGAAATGTCACTTTTAGTTTAGAACAAGTATTTATTTCTAGTAAAAATAGAAGTGATTCTATTCCAGCTGCAGTCTATGAAATGTATCCAACAGATTCAGGTGCATCTTTACCAAATGTTTATAATCATTTACCACACATCAAAGAATATACGACATCAAATAACTTTTGGTGGAGACAAACAGGATATACTGCTGATTCTGCTATACCTGTAGCTGCAGGTTATGGTGCATATAAAATTGTAGTTCCTACCTACCCACCATCATATCCCGTTGTTTATGAATATGTTGGCCCAAGTACTGAATTAGTTACGTATATTGAAACTGCTGTTGCTGGTGGTGGTTCGATAACTATCTATGAAGATGCTGGTATTTATTTCCAAGCAGATTTAGATGAGACGAGTTATGTTATTGCTTCCGGAGCTTCTTTATATGATGGTGGTGAACCTCAACTGACTTCAGCTACCATTCCATTATCATATGGGATATATGATGCATATTATGATGCTACAACAAATGAATTAATAGACAGTCTTCAAAATCATTATGGTAGTGTTCGTGTTTTTTCAGCTAATTATGATCCATTAAATCCTGCGACATATCGTGACTACACAATAAGAATTATAAGAACAGCTGATGCATCCTTAACTTCGATTGATGCTTTAATACTTGATGGTACTTCAGCGATGCCTGTCATCACTGATTTTAGAAATATTACTGCTACACATAGTCTTTATTATGTATCCGATGGTGTCAACGGTGTCTTAAGTTTTACTTATAGCACACTAAATATTTCTGATGAGTATAATGTTTTACCATTGGTTTCAATTTTTGATAATAATACAAATGTCAAGATTACATCATCGCTTTATAGGCTTGATCAGGGCATTGTTGATACGAATGATGCATTTAATAATCTAACTGGTGAGTGGGGTATAGGAACAGTAACAGCAACAATTGAAGTGACTGATTTAATGCCAAGTGGTGATTATAGATTAGAATTAGAACTTGTTACTGGTGAAATTGCTAAGATTTATTTTACAAAAATTCAAAGTGCTAATG
>JAFGTI010000109.1 GCA_016934175.1 Acholeplasmataceae bacterium
ATTAAAGTTTGTGGCTGAACTTCTACATATTAGTGAAGCTACTCTGAAAAGTTATGAGATGGGAACAAGATTAGTTAGGCTTGATGTTATCTATCAACTATCTCAGATTTATAATACGACGATTGAGGACCTTATACAAGGTTATGCATAAATTTACTAATCTAACCAGAATAGGTCTGATACACTAATCGGGCCTTTTTTTACTTAAATACAGCTAAAATAGATCAATTATTCAACTTATTAGTTGATTTTCAACCCTTCAAGTATAGTGATATCAATTTTTGTTACTTGATACTTATAATGAAATTAAAGGTTTAACTTTACTATTTACACGACTATAAAAAGAGGTGCTAAAAATCTACGCGATTCGATTTAAAAAGCACGATTGACATTTATAAAATCATGTCATATAAACTTTAATGTAGTAGACAAACACAAAAATCTAGAGTTTCTTAATTGTTTTAAACCCAGAGGAGTATATGTAGGATGAAATCCTTTATAATTAATAGACAATATTAGATATTTTTGGTATAATCATCTCACAATAATATTTAGAAAGCGCTATCATAGCGTGAGGTACAACAACTTGAGAACAAATGTATTTAATTTTATTGACTTTAATCGATTTAACTCTTTATTAGAAGGTTTTAACAAGTCAACTGGTTTTGTAACTGCAATCTTAGATCTAGAAGGGAATATTATTTCAAAATCCGGATGGAGAACAGTCTGCACGAATTTCCATCGCGTCAACCCTGAATCAAATAAAAATTGTTTGATTAGTGATACCATACTAGCTAATAAAATGATTGAAGGAGAGAAATATCACCTTTATCAATGTCATAATGGCCTTGTCGATGTTGCGGTTCCTATCAAGATACAAAATGAGCATGTGGCTAATCTTTTTACAGGTCAATTTTTCTTAGAAGAACCAAATTATGCTTTTTTTAAAGAACAAGCGAAGAAATACGGTTTTGAAGAAACCAGTTATATCGATGCAATCAAAAAAGTTCCGATTGTAAATAAAAACCAAATTAAAGAAATCATGGATTTTTTGTTGAATCTAACCGATATGATTATTGATTTAACTCTAGATAAGATGGAAAAAGAAAATTCAGAAATACTTTTAAAATCAAGTCTAGAAAGTCCAACTGACATCATTATTTTGGCGATTGATCAAAATTATAATTATTTATACTACAATCAAACACATAAGAATGTCATGAAAGCAACATATAACGCTGATGTAGCTATTGGTTCTAATTTGATGGAAGCCATTTCTTCTGATATTGATAAAGTAAATGCGAAAAAAAATTATGACCTTGCACTATCTGGAAAAGCACATAGAACACTCCAAGAATACGGAGACAAACATATTAGTTATTATGAGACCTCATATAGTCCAATATATGACAAGGAAAGAAATATCATTGGAGCGACCGCGTTTTCAAGAGATATCAGTGATATTATGGAGGAAAAAGAACGCTCTGAAAAATATCTTCGTGAATTGATTATGGCAGGCAAAATATTTGAGACGAGTATCGAGAACGCTCCAGTACCCATCATGATTCACGCAGAAAATGGAGAAGTGCTCAACATCAGTCAGGCATGGACACAACTTACTGGATATCAAGCAATTGATATTCCGACCATCTATGATTGGACTGAGAAAGCTTATGGTCAAAATAAGGAAGATGTTATAAAGGTCATTTCAAAATTGTATTCATTGACTGAAATGCAACATGATGGAGAATTTACAGTAACTACTAAGGAAGGTAAGGAACGAATTTGGGATTTTTATTCAATGTGTATAGGCAATATTCCAGATGGAAGAGCGGTGGTGATGAGTATTGCCATCGATATTACACTTAGAAAAAAAGCAGAAAGTGAACTTGCTAATCAACAAGATTTGATGAGTTATGTGATTGAACACAGCAATGCAGGCGTCGCAGTACATGACCGTGACTTAAATTATATTTATGTCAGTAAAAAATACTTGGATCAATATGAAGTTCATGAGGATGTAATAGGTAAACATCACTACGCTGTTTTCCCCGATTTACCTCAAAAATGGAGAGATGTTCATCGAAGAACATTAGAAGGTGAAACTATATCTGGTGACCGTGATCTTTATGAAAGATCAGACGGAACAAAACTTTGGACGAGATGGGAATCTCGCCCTTGGGTGAACGAAAAAGGTGAAATATCCGGATTGATCATTTACTCAGAAGTCATCAATAAAGAAGTGGAAGTTGAAGAACAAAGGATACAGTTATTAATTCATGATCAACTCACGGGGTTATATAATCGCTCTCATTATGAAAGCCTTGTTAAAATTCTTTATCGAAAAGAAAATTACCCAATTTCACTAGTTAATTTTGATATTAACGGTCTCATATTAATCAATGAAGCATTTGGCCATGAGAAAGGAAATGAGTTTCTGTGTTTTGTTTCGAAAACTCTAAGAGATGTATTTTGTGAAAAATGCATGATATTTAGAGTTGGTGGTGATCAATTTGTGGTTATTTCAATGAATTCTTCAAAAGAAAAAGTCACTAACTATGCTAAAACTGTGTCTGAAATGGTCAAAGTTCATTCAATAAATGGTATTCAGTTGTCGATTGCTTATGGTGTTGCGACCGCTGATGATATTGATGAATCTATAGATCAACTATTTATAAGATCTGAGAATGAAATGTATTCAAATAAAATCTTTGAATCTCAATCTTATCGAAATCAATCCATACAATCATTAATCACAGCATATCATGAAAAAAACCCGAGAGAGGAAGAACATTCACAAAGGGTATCAGAATTATGTGAGATATTTGGTAAAGCACTCAACATGGATCAAGATAACATCAACAAACTTAAAGCAATCAGTTATCTACACGACATTGGAAAAATTTCAATAGACGAAGCTATATTGAACAAACCTGGTAAACTTAATGATCAAGAATGGGCGATGATACGTAAGCATCCCGAAATGGGAGCAAGAATTATCTCTTCCTCAGATGAATATAAAGTTATTGCAGATGACATTTTATCTCACCATGAACATTATGACGGGCATGGTTATCCACGAGGATTGAAAGGGGAAGACATTCCATTAAGAGCTCGTATGATTGCAATTATTGATTCATACGATGCTATGACACAAGATAGACCATACCGCAAAGCATTAAGCCAAAAAGAGGCGATTGAAGAACTTTATCGTTGTAGCGGAACACAATTTGATTCTGGATTGGTAGAAGTATTTGTAAAGAAGGTCATTAGATTTGATGATTTTAATTTATAACTTGGACTGTATAGGGTTAATACAACAGTCATTTTCGACATTTCCCTTTGTTATACCACTTTTCTAGGGGTGCGTAAAAACAGTGTAAGGGTGCGTAGATTTTGAAAAGGGTGCGTAAAATCACATCAGGGGTGCGTAATTGTATTAAAATAGGTCATGCAACCCATATAAGAAGCATAGGTTTGATACAATACGTATCAGGCCTTTTTTTGCTTTAATAAGGGCTTTTTCTCAATTAATCAAGTCG
>JAFGTI010000110.1 GCA_016934175.1 Acholeplasmataceae bacterium
AAAAGGATTTAACGAATAAGCACTTAAACCTGATATCTCAGATAATATTTGTTGTGTTTGATAATATATCTTCAGTAAACCTTGAACAGTCTGAATTGGTTGTAAAGGATGAATATTTGTAAATCCTGGAAGATTAGCTAATTCATCATTAATTTTTGGATTATACTTCATTGTACATGAACCCAAAGGATAGAATCCGGTTTCAACACCAAAGTTTTTTTGACTGACATTGGTGTAATGACGAACAACATCAAATTCTGAGACTTCAGGAAGTTGAGCATCTTCTAAACGTAGAAGTTCTTTAGGTAGTTTAATTTCAGGTAAATCCTTTTTAGTTAAACTATATCCAATGCGATTTTCTTCAGATATTTCAAAGATGAGCTTATTATAGTATTTCATCGTTGTTCACCCACCTTTTTTACAAGTCTATCAATTTCATCAATAGAGCGTCGTTCTGTTACAGCAAATAATAATTTTTGATCTTTAATGTGTAGTGGACCTAAAATACCATCTTCAAGTAGAGATTTTTCGAATTGTTCGACATCAAATTTTGCTTTTAAGGTGAATTCCTTGAAAAAAGGATGATTATTTACAATTTCAAATTGATTTGTTTTAAGAAGTTCTTTATAAAGATAATGAGCGCCTTTCATTGATTCATTGGCAACCTCAATTAAGCCTTTTTTACCCATGGTTGCTAAATAGATAGTAACAGCTAATGCTATTAAAGATTGATTTGAACAGATGTTAGAATTTGCTTTAGCTCGTCTGATGTGTTGTTCTCTTGCCTGTAATGTTAAAACGAAAGCACGCTTTCCATCAACATCATTGGTAATACCACAAATACGACCTGGCATTTTTCTAACATATTTCATTTGTGTTGCTAAATACCCGCCATAGGCGCCACCAAAAGATAAAGGAATACCAAAAGATTGAAGATCTCCACAAGCGATATCTGCTTGGTACTCACCAGGTGTTTTTAATATAGCAAGAGACTGGCCTTCTTGGTTCATGATGAATAGACTATCATTTGAATGAAGTAGATCAGCAAATCCTTGATAATTTTCTATCGTTCCATAATAATTAGGGTTTTGTACAATTAATCCCATGGCATCATCTAAATGTGATTTGATAAAGTCAAGGTCTGTTAAGCCATTTTTTTCTGGAACAACTAGAACTTTCATTTGACGATATCTAGCATAAGCTTTAACTACTTCAATGATTCTTGGATTCATTGTTTCACTGATGAGTATTGTATTTTTTCCAGTTTGGGCATGCGCCATGAACATAGCTTCAGCAGTAGCAGTTGCTCCATCATACATTGATGCGTTTGATACTTCCATACCAGTGAGTTCACAAATCATAGATTGATATTCAAAAATATATTGCAAAGTACCTTGAGCAACCTCAGGTTGATAGGGTGTATAAGAAGTAAGGAATTCTTGACGAGAAATTAGACTTTTTACAACACTAGGTGTGTAATGATCGTAGCTGCCAGCACCTCTAAAGACAATGAGTTCATCATTTTCTTTAGAAAGTTTAAGCATATGTTTTGTTAGTAAATCGTCTGATAATGCAGATGGTATAAGATAGTGTTCTTTTAGACGTAAAGATTTAGGAATAGCGGAAAATAGATCATCAAGCGTATCAGCTTTGATGACCTTAAGCATATCCTCTATATCTTTAGGTGTATGAGGTAGGTATTTATGCATAATAAATCTTACTCCTCACAGCAACTAACATATTGATCAGATGATAATAAAGATTCTAATTCTTTTTCGTCTAAAATTTCAATTTTAACTATCCAATTTCCATATGGGTCTTCATTTAATGACTCTGGAGAATTTTCTAATTTTGTATTTACTTCAAGAATTTTGCCAGATACAGGCAAATATAGATCAGAAGCAGCTTTTACACTTTCAACTGCACCAAACATTTCACCCTTCTTGATAACAGATCCAATCTTTGGTAATTCAATAAAAACAACATCGCCTAAACTATGTTGAGCATAATCAGATATGCCCACATAACCCTCATGATTTGTGACTTTTACCCATTCGTGGCTTTCTGCATATAACAATCCTTCTAAAATCATGTGAAACCTCCTATTTAATATAATTTTTAATATAAAATTTTCTATTTCTTACTTTTGCCGGTACTTTATTTCTTCTAATTTGGACAGCAAGTTCGGTTCCAATTTTAGCATATTCAATATCAATCAGTGCGCAAGCAATAGGTGTATCTACATTGGGCAATAAATATCCAGTTGTAATATGACCAATCAAACGATCTTCTGCATAAACTTCGTATCCATGACGAGGAATATTTTTTTCTAAAAGTTCAATACCAACAACTTTTCTTTTAGGATGTTCTTTATATGCGACAAGCGCATCTCTTCCGATAAAAGGTTTATCCAATTTGATTGCAAAATTAAGACCTGCTTCAACGGGATTAATAGATTCACTAATTTCATGACCATAAAGAGGAAGATTCGCTTCAAATCTCAAAGTGTCTCTTGCTCCAAGACCACAGGGTATTGCTCCAAATTTAATAGCATCATCCCAAATTTGCGCTACATATTGAGGCTGACCATAAATTTCAAAACCATCTTCACCAGTGTATCCAGTTCGTGAAACAATAACATGTAAGTCCTGATAAGCAGTAGCAGAAAATGTCATAAATTTGAGGCTATTGACATCACTACCAAGGATTTGGTTAATGAAATCGGCAGCTCTTGGTCCTTGTATAGCAACTTGGCTTAAATCATCTGATTTATTCTTTAAAGTAACATCAAATGATTTTGACTGAAGAAGAACCCATTCATAATCTTTTTCCATATTTCCAGCATTGACGACTAAAAGAATTCTTTCTAGTTCAATGACATAAACTAACAAATCATCAACAACGAATCCTTGTTCATCACACATTAAAGCATATGTGACTTTGCCAGTTTCTTCAACAACAAGATTCGTAACTAAATGGTTAACAAAACGCAATGCGTCTTTACCCTCGACAATAAACTCACCCATATGTGAAACGTCAAAAATACCCATACTGTTACGAACAGCTAAATGCTCTTCAGTTATTCCAGTATAGGATACTGGCATTTCATAGCCAGCATATTCAATCATTTTTGCGTTTAGCGATAGGTGTTTTTTGTATAATGCAGTTTTTTTCATTATGATCTCCTAAAAGCGCTTTCTAAACATATTATACTATATATTTTAATAAATAAAATGCATATAGCAATAATTCCTTTATTTTATTAAAATAAAAAAGCACCTTTTATTAAATGAATAAAAAGTGCATATATATATAACGATTTTTGCTTAAAGAAAGATAACTAAGATTAAAAGACTTGTAACAACTGATGCGAGATTCGCGATAAAAGTATAACCAATAGCACGGTATATTGAATGTTCGGTCAGAAGTTTACTATAAATCCAGAATCATTGATGTTCCAAAGGATTTCTGGAATGTTTTGACCACCTAGAATCCAATCACTATCAATCTCACCTAATAGTTGGTCAATTTCATTTTGACTTGGAAGAATCCCTGGATATAAGAGGTCGATTACATAGTGATCTTCAACTCCTATGATATCAACTTCTATAGAACTTTTTGGTCCCATATCAGCTCGAACATTAAAAAAAGGAGTCAACATCATGATTGTTGATATAAGAAATAAAAGACTAAATTTTTTCATAAAAACCTCGAGAAAGCTTTTTTTTAAGAATATCATGAAAATTCTACTTTTTCTATATCAAGTTTACGAGTATAATAAAAACAAAGGAGTTGTTACGATGCTTATTAATGATGTATTACTACATGTAAAAAGAAATGATGTAGAAAACGCTAAAGCTAGTGTGATTATCACACATGGGATTGCAGAACATTCAGGGAGATATGAAGAAATCACCTCAAAGCTAAATGATGCTGGATATTCTGTAGTTCGATATGATATTAGAGGTCATGGCCAAAGCCAAGGTAAAAGAGGATCTTTAAAATCTTATCATCAGACGATTGATGATCTACATGAATTAGTGCTAGAAGAAAAGAAATTGGATCCAAAGAAAATATTTATTTTAGGACACAGTATGGGTGCTCTTATTGTGGATATGTATGCCGTCAAGTATCACGATATAGATGGTGTAATCTCAAGTGCGGCTCCATCAAATTTCATTAAGGATGTCCTACCTTTCAGATTTATTGGTTTTAGATGGCTAGGGTGGTTACCCAAAAAGACTAATTTTGCAGATGATCAATTAGCTAGAATTAAATCAGTGGAAGAAGATTACATCAGCGATCCATTAAACCTGAAAAAGTTCTATTTTTCACTTGCTGGAAATATGTTTGTAGGTGGTGTTAGATTTTTAAATAGACATATCAATCAATTTGATGCCCCTGTTTTATTTATGCATGGTGGAACAGATAAAATTGTTCCAGTCGAATTCAGTGAAAGAATATATAATTTAGTGCCAACAAAAGATAAAAAATTATGTATTTATCCAGAGTCATACCACGAAATCTTTAATGATTTAGATAGAGAGAAGGCATTTACGGATTTAATTAAATGGCTTAATGAACACACAAAGTAGAGGATAATGATATGAAAATAGCATTTATAGGTACTGGAGTCATGGGGAAACCAATGGCACTTCACCTTTGTGATGCAGGTCATGAAGTACATGTGTATAATAGAACTTTTGCAAAAGCAAAAGCTTTAGAACCAAAAGCAAAAGCCTTTGATTCTATTAAAGAATGCATTAAAGATGTTGAAGTAATTATGAGTATTGTTGGATATCCTTCTGATGTGATTGATGTCTATGATACTGTAATAGAATACGCAAAAAAAGGAACCATTTTAGTTGATATGACAACATCATCTCCCAGTTTGGCTGTTGATTTATATGAAATGGCAAAACATAAAGGGTTATCGATGTTGGATGCTCCAGTTACTGGTGGTGATTTAGGAGCAATTAAAGGAACTTTATCAATCATGGTCGGTGGTGATGAACAAGCATATCATAAAATTTTACCATTATTAAAAGTGATGGGATCTACGATAACATATATGGGAGAACCTGGATCAGGGATGCATGCAAAATTAGCGAATCAAACCGTAATCGCAGGTAATATCATAGGAATTGCTGAAGCACTAACCTATGCAAAAGATAAAAATCTTGATTTAAATAAAATGTTAGCTGTCATTACAGGTGGTTCTGCAGGTTCTTGGCAAGCAGCAAATAATGGTCCCAAAATGATTAATCATGATTATCAACCTGGTTTTTTTGTTAAACACTACCTTAAAGATTTAAAACTTGTTCTAGAAGAAAAAGGGAATCTTAAATTAGAAGTCGTTGAAAAAGTCCAGAAAGCTTATCAAATACTTTCAGATAAAGGATTTGCAGACTTAGGAACACAGAGTATTATTGAATTTTATCTCAAAAAAATGAGTTAAAGTGCTTTGATAAATAAAAATAAGTAGGTGTATTTATAAAAAAAGTCCTTATTCGTGTGAATAGGGACTTTGTCATTTTATTTTATAATTAAGCTGTGACCTGTCATTTCTTTTGGTTTCTTTAAACCTAATAGATCAAGTAATGTAGGTGCAACATCACATAATGAACCCGTATTAACTTTGATATCTTTTTCTGTAATCAAAACAGGAACAAGATTTGTGGTATGTGCTGTATGAGGTTTTCCATCTTCACTTCTCATCTTTTCAGCATTTCCATGATCAGCGATAACAATGGCTACACCGCCAATTGAAAGAATGGCTTCAACAACTTCCTTAGTACATTGATCAACAGTTTCAACTGCTTTTGTTGCTGCAGAAATGGATCCTGTGTGACCTACCATATCTGGATTAGCAAAGTTAAGAATCATTGTGTCAAATTCTCCAGATTTAATTGCTTCAACAGCCTTATCTTTGACCTCATATGCACTCATTTCTGGTTTAAGATCATAAGTTGCAACCTTTGGGGACTCAACTAAGATTCTCGTTGCTCCTTTAAGTGTTCTTTCTTGACCCCCATCAAAGAAGAAGGTAACATGAGCATATTTTTCAGTTTCAGCAATTCTTAATTGCTTAAGACCAGCATCAGCAACAACCTCGCCATAAAGATTATTTAATGTTTGAAGTTCATAAGCAAGAGGTCCCTTAACAGTTTTGTTATAATGCATCATAGAGACTAAGAAAATATCTTTTGGTGTATTTTTTGGATCAAAACTAGCTTTACCTTCAGTATGGTAAGTGTTTGCTTCACTTGGATTTGAGAATGCAGTAGCAATCCTAATTGCTCTATCAGGTCTAAAATTAGCAAATATAATTGAATCGTGATCTCCTACAAGTCCATCTTTATCAACTACAAATGGAACAATAAATTCATCAGTGACATCAGCATCATAAGATGCTTGTATTCCTGATAATGCATCTGGATATTTATGTCCAGTGCCTAAAACCATATTATCAAATGCAAGTTGGATACGATCCCAGTTATTATCTCTATCCATTGCATAATATCTTCCAGAAACGGTTGCTACTTTCATGCCGTAATCAATTAAATCTTTTAGAAATCCTAGACCAGACATTTGAGGTGTATCTCTGCCATCCATAAATGCATGTAGATATGGAGTAATACCTTGCGATACGGCTAAGTCATGAAGTGCCTTAATGTGTGTTGGATAAGCATGAACTCCTCCATCACTTACAAGTCCAAAGATATGTAACTTGCTTTTGTTCTTTTTCGCATGTTTGATTGCATTAAGAAAAGCATGATTCTTAAAAAATGAGCCATCTTTGATAGCAACATTGATTCTTGTGAGTGATTGATAAACCACACGTCCAGCCCCTAGATTAAGGTGTCCAACTTCACTATTGCCCATTTGTCCATCAGGTAAACCAACATTTTCACCACTTGCTTGTAGTGTATTGTTTGGGTAATCTTTAAAAAGTTGATCTAAAAATGGTTTTTTAGCCAGTGATACAGAATTGCTATCGCTTGCTGGTGCAAGTCCATAACCATCCATAATAATTAATGCAGCAAATTTTTTTTTCATATTATACTCCTTCGATTGCGTTATCACCTACATTATACTTTAAAAAGTATAGAATAGCGATTTCTATACAAAAAAAACGTTTTCAAGGTTGTTGTATTGTAAATTGTATAAATTGTGTTAAAATATAAAAGTAATAATATACTTCGGGGCAGGGTGTAATTCCCTACCGGCGGTAAAAGTCCGCGAGCCAATAGGCAGATCTTGTGTGATTCAAGAACCGACAGTAAAGTCTGGATGGAAGAAGTAATGTCGATTTGACATGCCTTTTTGTCGCCGAAGTAATTTGGCGATTTTTTGTTACTTGGAGGTAAATTATGTCAAATTACTTACGATTAAAGAAAATGCTTTACATTGTTTCATTAGCTGCAGTTTCAATTGTTCTAGCATTAATTGAAATACCGTGGCCTTTAGCAAGTTACCTAAAACTAGATTTTAGTGAGATTGCGATATTAGTTTCTCTATTAGTGCTAGGAAACAAAGAAACAGTTGTTGTTGTAATCATTCGCACCATTGCGAGAAGATTATTTAGAGGTTTTGATCCTGGTGATGTTGTGGGTGAAATGCTTGCGATGTTCGCATCATTTTCAATTATTTTAGCTTACAATGTTTCAAGAAAGCTCTTAAAGATTAATGATAAACCATTATTATATGAAGTAAGCGTTAATGGGAATCATGTAGGATTAAAAGAAATGATTGTTACTTCGGTCGTTATTACTTTATTTTTAACGGTAATACTGTATACAGTTAATTTTTTGATTGCAACACCTTTATATTATACGTTACCACCATTAAGCCTATCAGAAAGTGGAAATGTTCGTTTTACAGTATTTTCATTTATTCCAGATTCACCATTCACATATCAATCGTTTTTCTGGACTACATTTGTGCTTTATACACCATTTAATATTGTCAAGGGTATATTGGTTAGTTTAGTTTTTTTACTTCTTAAACCAAGAATGAAATATTTAGAACTATAATGTGCTAGAATAGATGTGAGGTAGTATATGAATCTATTAGATCAATTTAGACAACCTATTCATAAAAAAGATTTAATGCCCGTCATCAGACTGGGCATTTTCATGTCTCTTATTGGTGGATTAATGATTGGAGCTCTTCATTTGCTCATCGTTCAAGTTTTTGGAGTTTCATTAGTTTGGATGTTATTGTTTTTCTTTGGATATTATCTAGCAAGAAGAATCAGAGCATCTTTTGATAGTTATCATATTTGGTATAGTATTATTGCTATACTTACTATTGTAGTAACCTTTTACTTTTTGAATATCATCTATTATTTTGGATTATTTTTTATCGTTGATGCACTAACTATTTTGCCTCTCGGTTATCTTTTTAATCCATTGACTTATTTTAGTTTTTTAAATATTTTTTCACCAGGTTTTTTCATAACGGAAAACCTTTTAGATGTCGTCTTCTTTTTAATTGTGATTATTTATACCTCAAGATACATCAAGTAAACGTTTTTATAAATGAAAGACTTTATAAACGCGTTATATTTGTGTATAATAGGTAGTAGTAGATAACAAGGCAAAAACTTAATAAAGGAGTGAAAATATGCCATTTATTAGTGATATTTATGCACGCGAAGTATTAGATTCAAGAGGGAACCCAACGATTGAAGTTGAAGTTTATACTGAATCAGGAGCTTTCGGTCGCGCAATTGTTCCATCAGGTGCTTCTACAGGAGAACACGAAGCAGTTGAACTTAGAGACGGAGATAAAAAACGTTATTTAGGTAAAGGGGTTTTAACAGCAGTTCATAATGTGAACGAAATCATTGCTCCAGAATTAGTTGGTATCGACGTAACAAATCAAGTTGGTATTGATAAGTTAATGATTGATCTTGACGGCACAAAAAACAAGTCAAAATTAGGCGCTAATGCAATTTTAGGCGTTTCAATGGCAGCTGCAAGAGCTGCATCAGATTTTTTAGGTGTTGAACTATATCAATATCTTGGTGGGTTCAATACAAAACAACTTCCAGTTCCAATGATGAATATCATCAATGGTGGATCACATGCTGATAATAATGTTGATTTCCAAGAATTTATGATTCTTCCAGTTGGCGCTAAAACATTTAAAGAAGCTTTACGTATGGGAGTTGAAGTGTTCCATAATCTTAAGAGTGTTCTTAAGGCTAAAGGTTACAATACAAGCGTAGGTGATGAAGGCGGATTTGCTCCTAACCTAGGATCAAATGAAGAAGCTCTTCAAGTTATTGTTGAAGCAATTAAAAAAGCTGGATATGTACCAGGTAAAGATATTTTCTTAGGTATGGATGTTGCATCTTCTGAGTTCTATAACAAAGAAACTAAGACTTATGTACTTGCCGGTGAAGGTGGAAAAGAATTCAATAGTAAGGAATTAACACATTTCTATGAAGAACTGATTGCTAAGTATCCAATTATCTCTATCGAAGACGGGCTTGATGAAAATGACTGGGAAGGTTGGGTATATCATACTCAAGTTCTTGGTAAAAAAGTTCAGATCGTTGGAGATGACCTATTTGTTACAAACACAGAAAAACTTGCTAAGGGTATTGAAATGGGTATTGCAAATTCAATTTTAATTAAAGTTAACCAAATTGGTACTTTAACTGAAACTTTTGATGCAATCGAAATGGCAAAACGTGCAGGATATACAGCTGTTGTATCACATAGAAGTGGTGAAACAGAAGATACTACAATTGCGGACATTGTTGTTGCAACTAATGCTGGACAAATTAAAACAGGTAGTGCTTCAAGAACTGATAGAATTGCTAAATATAATCAATTACTCAGAATTGAAGATCAACTTGCTGAAACGGCTTCATATTTAGGATTGAAAACATTTTATAATTTAAAGAAGTAAATCATAAAAAAAGTCTTAAGCGGCTCTAGAGTGAATCCTATATAGTAGATAAATAAATAAAAGTTTGTAGTGTTTAAATCTTTATTAAGCGCTTAAATGAAACACCTTTATAATTAAAGATATGGAGGTGTTTTTTCTATGGCAAGCAAAGGTCAGAAATTTAAGAAATATGATATAATATCATATGAGGTAAACCAATATGAACCAGATTTATTTAGATTTTTATGATCAAAGAACTAGAAAGCTCAAATTAGAGAATTATCCAGATTTTGATTTGGAAAAATATCCTTATTTAATGATTGATAATGAATATATTTGCTTAAAACCTGATATTTTGATTGGCCGGTTGGACCATAAAAAAACGTTTGGTTTTTTAAGGCAGGAATTAGAAGATATTTATATAGATCAAAGAAACTTAGGCGACTCAATGCATGATGATATTGTTTTAGTTAAAGAAGGTGTTGAACCCTTAATTATTTATATTGTCAAGCGCGCTTTAACCGTGATTATTGCTACTGTTAAGAAGACAAAAAGAGGTTTAATCTTTGAACCAGATACTTATATAGATAGAAGATTAGATGTAGAAACTTCAGAAGGTCTTGTAGATGGGCATGTTGTAATGCTTGAAGTTGAATCGATTGAACAATATGGGATTTATGCCCAAGTTAAAAAAATTATTGGACACGTCAATGATCCAGATATTAATACGTTAAAGATTGTCTTTAGCTATGAATGGCCTCAAAAATTTACCGAAGAAGTCATGGAAGACGTCAAGAAAATAAAAATAGATCTTGAGAAAGAAAAAAGAGAAAGAATTGATTTAACCAAAGAATTAATTATTACAATTGATGGCAAAGATGCTAAAGATTTAGATGATGCTATTTCTCTGACAATCAAAGATGGATTATATCATCTTGGTGTACATATTGCTGACGTAAGTCATTACGTTAAAGAAGGATCTCCCCTAGATGAAGAGGCATTGAGAAGAAGCACATCTTCTTATTTGGCTGATCGTGTGATTCCTATGTTGCCACATTTGTTATCCAATGATTGGTGTTCTTTAAATCCTGATGAAATTAAATTAACTTTATCTTGTAACATGATTTTAGATATGGATGCTAAAGTCATATCTTATGATATACAAAAAAGTTTTATTCAAAGTCACCGTAGAATGACTTATGACGAAGTCAATCATTTTCTTAAAGAAGGAAAATCTCTATCTGATAAGAAAGTTGAAACTATGCTTAGTATAATGAATGAATTATCTCAAAAATTAAAAGTCATTAGACACAAGCGTGGAGAAATTGAATTCGAAAGTAGTGAATTAGGTTTCATTGTTGATAAACAAGGACGTGTCTTGGATGTTTATGAGCGTTCCACTGATGAAGCTGAAGAATTAATAGAATCTTTTATGCTTATTGCTAATGAAACAGTTGCTTTTCATATGTATCATGCAGAGCTTCCATCAATCTATAGAATTCATGAAAAACCAGATGTTGTAAAATTAAAGAATGCACTTGTTATGGTATCAAGACTCGGTTTTCCAGTTAACATGAAGCAATTAGGAAATCCCAAACCATTACAAATATTAACGAAAAACTCCTCTAATACACCTTATAGTTACATCATTCATATGATGTTACTTAGAGCGATGCAAAAAGCTAAATACAGCGAGATTCAATCACCCCATTACGGTTTAGGTGCTAGGTATTATGCACATTTTACGTCTCCTATAAGAAGATATCCTGATTTAATTTTGCATAGATTAATTCACACATTTGTTATTGGTGAGTCAAAAGATATGAAAAAAGATATAAATCATTTTGAGCAAATTATGCCCGAAGTTGCTATACACACTTCTGATCAGGAAAGAAAAGCTGTTCAAATGGAAAGAGATGTTTCTAAACTGAAGAGTTGCGAATTTATGGCTGACAAAATTGGGAGTTATTTTAAAGCGATGATATCACAAATGATGCCTTCTGGTATGTTTGTAAAACTTGCTAATGGTATAGAAGGATTTGTGCCACTAAGAGTGCTCAATGATTATTATATGTATGATGAATCACATTTGACGTTTATTGGTAATCGAGGGAAAAAGTATCGCTTAGGAGATACTGTTAAAGTTGAATTATTAGATGTTGATTTAGCTACTAAAAAAATGGATTTTGTCATAGCAGAAAAGAGTGCAAAGAAGGGTAACAAATATGAAGCTTATAAGTCAAAACAAAAAAGCTAGACATGATTTTTTCATTGAAGAGACATTTGAAGCTGGTATCCAATTGCTCGGAAGTGAAATCAAATCAATTCGTCTTGGAAAAGTAAATCTGAGTGATTCCTTTGTCACATTTAAAGATGGGGAAGCCTATGTAAACAATATGCATATTGCTAAATACGATTTTAGTAATCGTTTTAATCACGAAGAAACAAGACCTAGAAAGTTGTTACTTCATAAAAAAGAAATTATCAAATTATTTTCTAAAACTAGAGAACAAGGGTTAACAATTATTCCTTTAAAAGTCTATCTTATTGAGGGTTTATGTAAAATTGAAATTGGACTTGCAAAAGGAAAACGAGATTATGATAAACGGATATCATTGAAAGAAAAAGACCAACAAATGCGGTTGAAAAAAGTCTTAAAGAATAGGTAAATATATGAATCAAAAAGTAGGACTCGTCCTTGGTGGCGGTGGAGCTAGAGGAAGTTATCAAATTGGTGTTTTAAAGGCGCTGAATGAGGCAAAAATATTAAAAGATATTCATCACATATCAGGTTCATCTATAGGTGCAATTAATACACTCATGGTTATGGGAAACTTAAGTTATGAGCGCATGATAGAAATCTGGGAAAAAATTAATAATTCAGATATTTACGGCACAGGACCTGATCGTTTAAAAATGGACCGATTGGGGTTATTTAGCCTACAAGATTTATTTGGTGTGCTTTCAAGAGAGGTCTCAATTAGCGAAATAAGAAATAGTAAAATACACGGGTATGCTACAGCTTCAAAGATTAAAAAGGATTCATTAATCGACCAAATTATGATTCATCGAATGAAGAAAGAAGTTTTTGATTTAAATGTCGTAAATGACCCTCATAAAGCCGTTCTTGCCAGTGCTTCAATTCCAGTTTTATTTGGATCAACAAGTATAGAAGAACAACATTATGTTGATGGTGGTGCTTTAGATAATTGCCCTGTTCAACCTATACTTGATCAAGGATGTAATATTATCATAGCAGTCCCTATAGATCTCTGGTTTAGAACAAAAAAATATGAAAAAGAAAATATTCTACTAATCAATTTAAAAACACATTATCTATTCAGTAAGACGCATCTTGATGTTTTAGATTTCAAGCCTAATGTTGTCACTGAAAATGCAGAATATGGATACCAAATGGGAAGATTAATGGTTGATAAATTGATAAAATTAGGCTATTTAGATTATGAAGGTAAATGGTTTAAAAAAGATGGATTCCAATATGTTAACATTACAAGAGATGAAGAGAAGAAATTAAAGAAAGAAGGTTAATTTTTTATGGATCTTGAGATTGTAAAGATTATTCAGTTAATGCGTAATCCTGTTCTAGATTGGTTCTTCTATATGGTTACTCAAATTGGAGATCAATATTTTTTCATTGCTTTAGCAGTAATTGTCTATTGGACTATTAGTAAAAAATATGCACATAAATTCGTTTTCACTTTTATGATCAGTGCTTTGGTTAATTCAGGGCTTAAAGAATTATTTAAAAGACCACGACCTTATACACAGCCTGGTATAACAGTTGAGCAGAGTTGGATGACTTCGGGTTATTCTTTTCCTAGTGGGCATGCACAAGCATCTGGGGTTCTTGGATATATGGGATATGATGTTTCTAAGAGAACAGGTAAAAA
This sequence comes from Acholeplasmataceae bacterium, assembly GCA_016934175.1. Classification (GTDB taxonomy): domain Bacteria; phylum Bacillota_I; class Bacilli_A; order Acholeplasmatales; family Acholeplasmataceae; genus Peloplasma. Next base: position 13,815 of record JAFGTI010000110.1, read on the forward strand.
ATGGTTGCTCTATGTTGGTATAGCAATCATGGTATTAGTACCCCTAAGTAGAGTATATCTTGGACAGCACTATCTTTCAGATGTAATTGTTGGTGTCTTACTAGCCTTTGTTATTTCTCATTTTGTATTTAAACTTGTCGATAAAATGGGTGATAATGAACATATTTATACGATTATGCTTGCTCCAATTTTTATATTATTACTGTTTTTTGTTAAAAATCATGATATGTTTATTGCTGCTGGTGGATTTGTTGGCTTCGCAGTTGGATATTACTTAGAAAAGAAATATGTAAAATATGATGTTAAAGCGGTGATATGGATACAAGTTGTAAAAGTTATTACTGGATTGATTATTGCATTATTGATAAAAGAAGGATTCAAATATATACTGCCTTATAGTAATGCAGTTGATCTTGATCCGTCAACACTGGATTTTATACTTGATTTTTTAAGATATTTGATGATAGGAGTATGGGCTGCTGTTGGAGCACCCTTAGTATTTAAATATGTATTCAGAAGTCATTAAAAAAGAATTTAAGGAACTCACAAACGAAGAAATTTATCAAATCCTTGATTTAAGAAGCAAAGTTTTTGTAATGGAACAACAAATTATGTATGTTGATACAGACTACAAAGATCAAAAAAGTATTCATTATATGATCAAAGATGATGATCAAATCGTATGTTATCTTCGATTAATTCCACCATATATTAAATTTAATGAGTATGCTTTAAGTAGAGTTGTAACAGACCCTAATTACCGAAGTAAAGGATTAGCATCAAAGCTCATTGTAGAAACTATGAACGATATCAAAGGTTTTCCAGTTAGAATTTCTGGACAAGCTTATTTAAAATCATATTATGAAGGGCTTGGCTTTGAAGTTGTTAAAGGTCCTTACTTAGAGGAAGATATTGAACATTATGAGATGCTTCATTTAAACAAATAAGACGAATTAAACATCTTTACTTTAATTAATAACTATGTTAAAATGTAATCGCAATGAACAGAACGAGTAGTGAGAGTTTCATGCTAAGAGACTTCGTGGTTGGTGAAAACGAAGATGAGATCTTAACGAATGCTATCTGGGAGCAAAAGGTATGTCGGCCATAACGACTAAAGAGGGCTAGGGATTTCTCTAGAACTAAGGTGGTACCGCGTAGATTTTACGTCCTTAGAAATTGCTAAGGGCGTTTATTTTTTTATATTTTGGAGGATTAGATATGAAGTATATGACAGCTGAACAAATTAGAGAAACTTGGTTATCATTTTTCGAATCAAAAGGACATAAGATTGAGCCATCCGCATCTTTGGTTCCACAAAATGATCCAACCTTATTATGGATTAATGCAGGAGTAGCTCCATTAAAGAAATATTTTGACGGTAGTGAAAAACCTGTTAATCCAAGAATGGCAAATGTCCAAAAATGCATTCGTACAAATGATATTGATAATGTAGGTAGAACCGCAAGACACCAAACATTTTTTGAAATGTTAGGTAATTTTTCTATTGGTAATTATTTTAAAAAAGAAGCTATAGCTTGGGGACTTGAATTATTAACAGATGAAAAATGGTTTGGTTTTCCAAAAGAAAAGCTATATATGACATATTATCCCGATGATTTAGAAGCTAGACAGTATTGGATTGATTGTGGTGTGGACCCAGCACATTTGATTCCACGAGATGACAATTTTTGGGAAATTGGATCAGGCCCATGCGGTCCAGATACAGAAATTTATTTTGATCGCGGACAGTCCTATGATCAAAGAGGAAAAGAATTAATCGAAGAAGATTTAGAAAACGAACGCTATATAGAAATTTGGAACATTGTTTTTTCTCAGTATAATTCAAAACCAAATTTAACAAGAGAAAATTACCCAGAATTACCAAATAAAAATATTGATACAGGTGCAGGACTTGAGCGTTTTGCATGTGTTATACAAGAAGTTAAAACTAATTTTGAAACCGATTTATTTTATCCAATTATTAAACATACAGAAGTTTTATCTGGTATCAAATATGATGGACAGATGGCATTTAAAGTCATTTCAGATCATATCAAGGCATTGGTCATAGCAATCAGTGATGGAGCTATGTTATCAAACGAAGGAAGAGGATATGTCTTAAGAAGACTTTTAAGACGTGCTGTGAAATACGGACGTTCTCTTAATCTTTATGAACCTTTTTTATATCAACTTGTTGATGATGTAGTTGATATAATGGGAGTCTTTTATGGCAACTTAAAAGAGACCCAAGATATTGTTAAGAAGTTAATATACAAAGAAGAACAAAAGTTTTTAGAAACAATTAATGAAGGTGAAAAACATCTATTAGATGCTATTGATAAAGAAGGAAAAACAATATCTGGAACAACAGCATTTAAACTTTATGATACTTATGGGTTTCCTATAGAATTGACATTAGAGTATGCTGATGAACATCAAGTGATTGTTGATGAAAAAGCATTTAGAGAAGAACTTGAAAAACAAAAAGAACGTTCAAGAAATGCACGTACAAGTCAAGGAAGTATGAAAGCGCAAGAAGAGGTTTTTATTAACTTTTTAAAACCTTCAAAATTTATAGGTTATGACACTTTGCAAAGTGAAGCAAAGGTGATTAAAGTATTTTCTGAAGGGATCGTCTTAGACCAAACGCCTTTCTATGCAACAAGTGGTGGACAAGTAGCTGATCAAGGGACGATTAATGGACTCAAAGTGATTGATGTTTCAAAACTTCCTAACGGACAATTTTTACATCAAATAGAAGAAAATGCTTTTGAAGAAGGCGATGAAGTTTTGGCAATCGTCGATGCACATCAACGACTAAAAACAATTCGAAATCATAGTGCCGCACATTTATTTCATCAAGCAATTAAAGACATTTTTGGAAAGCACGCCAACCAACAAGGTTCACAGGTTTCACCTAAAAGCTGGCGCTTTGACTTTAATCATTATGAGACAGAATCAGATGAGAAAATTAGTGAAGTAGAGAAACTTGTTAAACATTACATCTCTGAAAAGCCACTTGATGTTGTCATTAGAGAAATGCCTTTAGAAGAAGCAAAAAAAATTGGTGCTATGGCACTCTTTGGAGAGAAATATCACGATGTTGTTCGTGTTGTTGATATGGGATGGAGTAAAGAATTATGTGGAGGTACTCATGTCAAAAATACGAAAGAAATTATTGACTTTGCGATCACATCTTATGAATCTATTGGATCAGGTGTTTACCGTATGGAAGGTATTACCGGCACGCACATTAAAGAACAAGTAAAAGGCTTTATTGAGCCACTTTACAATGAAATTGAATTATTGAATGATAAGATAAATCGTATGGAAATAAAATTCAATATTCCATCTGTTCCTAACCTTTTAGGTAGCTATCAAGATATCATCAACTTAAGACATTACATCGTTGACTTGAAAGAACTTATAAAGGAAAAAGAAAAAGAATTCAATAGACAACAACAACAAAACGTTTTACATAGACTAGATGATTTCGTTACTGATGATAAAACTAAAAAACAAGTGATTGTTTTAAATGATATTGATTCTAAAGTTTTAAAACAATTGATGGATGCACTTTATGATAAAATAAAGGCACAAACATTATTTATTGTGAATGTGCAAGAGGGTAAAGCAACTTTCTTGTGTAAGAGCGAATTAGATCAAGCAAATACGTTGGTCAGACTTGCTGCTTCACTTACCGGTGGATCTGGTGGTGGAAAATCAAGTTTAGCTCAAGGCGGTACTCAAGATTTATCAAACCTTGAACAAGCGATTGAAAAGGTAAAAGAGAATTTATGAAAAGATATTTAGGCTTAGATTTAGGAAGTAAAACTTGTGGAGTAGCATTAAGTGAATCTGGCATTATTGCTTATGCCATAACAACATATAGATTCGCAGAAAATAAGTATGAAGACGCTGCAAATTATGTTGCATCTCTCATAAAAGAACACAAGATAGATACCGTGGTTTTAGGATATCCAAAACACATGAATAATGATATTGGTATACGCGGTAAAATCAGTGAAGATTTTAAGAGTATGGTTGAAGAAAAATGTCAAGTTGAAATTGTACTTTGGGATGAAAGATTATCAACTCAAACTGCAAGACGTGCAATGATTAAAGGCTCAGAGCGACGCAAATCCCAAAAACAAAAAAAGGATGAACTCGCAGCTGTTGTCATATTACAAAATTATTTAGATTATAAAGGAGCAAGTCTATGTTAGAAGAAAACCAAATGGTCGTAACAAATGCTGAAGGTGAAGAATCCGTTTGCGAGATATTATTTACTCATGAGCATGAAGGAAAAAATTATGTCGTCTTTGAATTTGTAGATTCACATGAAGTGAGTGCAGCAGTTTATGTTGCTGGAGAAACCGAAGAAGAAGGCACATTTTTTGATATTGAAACAGATGAAGAATGGGATATGTTAGATAAAGTATTACAATCTTATTTTGATAATCTTGATGAAGAAGAGGCAGACGAAGAAGCAGAAGAATTATAATGCTTAGTTTGCTTAGGACATATGCAACAGAAAATCATGTTCCCATTATTTGTGAAGATGGTCTTTTGTTTTTAGAGTCACTAATTAAGTTACATAAGGTTAAACATGTTCTAGAGATAGGAACTGCCATTGGCTATAGCGCACTTGCTATGGCTTCTTTAGGTTGCAAAGTAGATACGATAGAGAAAAATTTGGAAATGGCAGAATTAGCTAAAAAGAATTTAGAAGTCTATGATCTAAACCATCAAGTTTCTTTGATTCACTCAGATGCATTAACTTATGATGGAAAACTTCAAGTATATGATATGATTTTTATTGATGCAGCTAAGGCACAATATCAAAGATTTTTTGAAAAGTATATGCAATATTTGAAACCTAGGGGTATCATTGTTTGTGATAATTTGAGGTTTCATGATTTGAAGCCTGAAAATGTCAATAGGCACACAAAGCAGCTCTTGAGAAAAATAGAGACCTTCAAAAACTTTCTTATAGAACATCATGAATTTGAAACTAAATTTTACAATCAGGGTGATGGAATGAGTGTCAGCATAAGGAAACTCAAATGAAAATTATTACCACTTTTTATCAACTCAATAATTTAGAAACACTTTCCTCATATGTGGATGGTTTTTTAATTGGAAATGATCAATATGGGACGAGATTAACAAAGAGTTTTGAAACAAGTGAAATGATTGAAGCTTTAAATATAACACAAAGATTAAATAAAAAATTATTTTTATTAGTTAATCAAATGTTTACTGATGATCATTTAGAAGCATTAAAAAAATGGTTTGATATGTTACCAGTTGAAAGATTCGAAGGAATTATTGTTGCTGATCTTGGTGTTGTGAATTTATTAAAAAAACTCGGGTTAAACAAAAAAACTATTTATCATCCGGAAACTTTATTAACCAATGCATATGATTTTAATTATCTAGCAAAAGAAGCTATTTATGGGGCTTTTGTTGCTAAAGAGATTACTCTAGATAATGTTATATCCATTGGTAAAAAAAAGAAATATGCCTTATTCATGGTAGGACACGGACACTTAAATATGTTTTATTCAAAAAGACAATTAATTGATAATTTTATGACATTTACTGAATCAAAGAACATTTATCATAATCAACAAAATTTAACTCTAATTGAAGAAACAAGAAAAGAAGATCCCTATCCTATATTAGAAGATTTTGCTGGAACTCATGTTTTTAGATCACAAGTTTTCTCTACTCTTCAATATTTGGAAGAGCTTAGTGAGGTCGTAGATTATTTAGTGATTGATACTTTATTCAAAAACGATCAGTATGCATTACAGATTCTTATGCTCTATAACCAGAAAAGAATAGATGATAAAGTAATCAATCGTATTAAAAATGATTATAGTGAAAAGTGGGATACTGGATTTTTATATAAAAAAACAATTTATAAACAAAAGGACAAAAGATGATTGAATTATTAGCACCAGCTGGTGACTTAGAAAAATTAAAAATCGCATTGATGTATGGTGCTGACGCTGTCTTTATTGGTGGACAGGATTTTTCTTTACGCGCTCGTGCTTCAAACTTTACTTTAGATGATATATTAGAAGCTACGACTTTTGCTCATCTTAAAGGAAAGAAAATATATGTAACGACGAACATCATTCCTCATGAAGAAGATTTATTTGGCATTATTGAATATCTTAAAGCACTAGAAGAGAGAAATGTTGATGCCATTATTTCAGCATCACCATCCATCATAGATACTGCATTAAAACATACAAATCTTGAGATTCATTTATCAACTCAACAATCTGCATTAAATGCTGAGGCTGTTAATTTCTGGTATGATCAAGGCATCACACGTGTAGTCTTAGCTAGAGAACTTGATAAGCAACAAATTAAAAAACTCATTTCTAAAACAAAAGCTGATATAGAAGTATTTATTCATGGTGGAATGTGTATGTCATATTCAGGTAGATGTAGTTTGTCTAATACAATGACCGATCGAGATGCCAATAGAGGTGGGTGTGCTCATTCTTGTCGCTGGAATTATGAGCTTGCTCAAGACGGAAAAAGTGTAAGTAATCAAATGTTTTCTATGTCTTCAAAAGATTTAGAAGCATTAGAACAAATTCCCTATCTAATCGATTCAAATGTTTCAGCATTAAAAATCGAAGGAAGAATGAAAAGTCTTCATTATATTGCTACTGTTGTTTCAACTTATAGAAAATTGATTGATACTTATTTAAGAGTTGGTGAAATAAATGATTATCATCCTTATCTTCTTGAATTGCAAAAAGCAGAAAATAGATTAGTATCATTTGGTTATCTTGAAGGGATGCCGGGTATAGAGCAGTTATTATATGATAGAAGAAGTGAACAACCCTCTCAATTATTTATTGGCCTTGTTAAGGGTTATGACCAAAAAACACAAACGGCTTTCATAGAGCAACGTAATTATTTTGAAATTGGACAAGAAATTGAAATTTTAAATCCAAATGGCAGCGAAAAGTCTTTTATTCTTAAAGAGATGACTGATGAAAATGGTGAGCATCTTGATGTTGCTAGACATCCTCAACAAATTGTGAAAATACATATTCCATTTGAAGTTGAACCCTATGCAATGTTGAGGAAAAAATAATGGATAAATATGAGAAGAATGGTAAAATTATCAACTACCATATTATTAGAAAAAAGATTAAAAACACATACTTTAGAATAAAAGAAAATCACTTGCAAGTGACAACGAATAACAAGACAAATACAAAATT
>JAFGTI010000111.1 GCA_016934175.1 Acholeplasmataceae bacterium
ATTTCTGGAATGTTTCTTCTGAAATTTATCTATGCCATTTTTCATAAATTCAAATGTCTCAGATATATTAGCAGTAGGTTTGTGGTACACATATTATGTTACTGCAGCATTAAAAGACACAAAGATTTCCTTTGCATCATCTATTGTGACCGATTTTAAGATGAGTCGATCTGTGATGAACCCCATATATAACCCCCGCAACATCTTTTATATATATTATACTCTTAAATTTACGTTCATTCCATTTCTATTTATATATTTGATATAAATATACGAAAAAAAGAAATAAATGCAATATATTCGTTGGTTGTATAAAATTAATTAATAGTTATATTAAATGTTGATGATCAGATTTTTTTTGTACTTTTAAACTATACTTCAATATGATGAAAAACAACAATATTCCATAAAAAATAATATTTACAATTTCATAAACTGTATTTCTATTAAACATCTCTCCTAATAAATTTACAAAATAATGAAATAAAATAGGTAGTATTATATTTTTGTTTCCTATCATAAATAAATAGCCCATAATAAATGATTGTAGTATAATATTCAAACAAAAGAACACAAATTCTAAGCTCACGATACCAAGATTGTATTGATATGTTCCTACAATAAAAAATAACGGTAAATGCCAAATCAGCCATACAACCATCACATAAATTTGAGCCTTTTTAAAAGAAATTTTATTTAAATCATTAAACAAAATACCTCTCCAACCCAATTCTTCAGGAATTGGTCCAAAAAAAAGTAAAGAAAAACCATACATCATACCCAAATTTTTAAACTCTTCATCTATATTTAAACTATTAAAAACAATTAAATTAGAGAAAATGATAATGATAATAGGCGATATCGTGATTGCCCATGCAGCAAAACTTATTTCATGAAAATTAAACAATCTATTAAAAAAATCTTTCCATTCCTTAGTTTTTATCAAATAAAATATTGTTGCTATTAGGGGACTTGCACCACCAATCAAATGAAGTATGAAAATAAGTTCTGATTCTACATAGGTGTGTGATATTATTGCAGCAATAGTCCATGAAATATAAGTAATTGAAAAAACTGTTATTAAAAAATTCTTAATAGGTTTTTCTAGGGTCATTATTGTCATCAAAGATTTAAACTGTATTCATCTTTAATACATCATCAATCTTAAATCTTTACTCCTCTCTATTCTATAAATATAGTTTAACATGTCTATTCTAATTCTGTTCAACTTAGTATAACCTATCCAGACCTATAAATTCAAAACACTTCAATGAAAACAATTTAAAACGAATGATGCTGATGGAAAAACTGATGAATAACCTAAAAAAATCAAAGATAAATAAATCAATCACATATCATGCTGGGTATATTTACATTCACCAGAATATATAAAACAAGAGGAGAATTTATGAAAAAAACAGTTTATATCGATATGGATAACGTACTTGTTGATTTTAAAACAGGTATAGAGAAACTTGATAATGATACAATCAACAACTATGAAGGAAGATTAGATGAGGTTCCCCATATATTTAGTTTAATGGATCCAATGGAAGGTTCTATTGATGCCATTAAGCAGCTTTCAGTTAAGTTCGAATTATATATACTATCTACATCTCCTTGGTTAAATCCTACTGCACTTCAAGACAAACTAGATTGGATCAAAAAGTATTTTGGAGTTGGTAAAAACTCTATTTTTTATAAAAAAGTAATTTTTACACATCATAAAAATCTATTAAAAGGTGATTACTTAATTGATGACAGATTAAAAAATGGTGTGGAACATTTTGAGGGACAGCATATTCATTTTGGAACTTCCATATTCGAAAATTGGAATTCAATTCTTGACTATTTAATTTGAAGATAAAAAAAGGAATGCAGAGAATTAACCCTCTACATTCCTTTTTTGATTTGCTAATAGATATTAATGCTATCGATTTTTTCATCGAAATTACTCATCTTGATTCTTTTGATAGACCTAACATCACTATACTTTCCAACATGCTCAACAAAAGCCTTTTTATCGTATGTATCATACATCGCACAAAATTCCATTGAGAAAAAGTAAAATGCGGTTTGAGACTTGTCTTTATCATTACCTAAAAGCATGGTTACATACTTCCCATTGTAGCTTGACATTAAATAATACATCCTCTCTTCTTTGTTGAAAACATAGTCACAATAAATACCCTCTACTACAACATCTCTTTCCAAAACTTTATATTTTTTCATGTGTTCTCCTTCTTGGTCTATATGTAGACCGATCAGTTAAAGAGATGTATGAGCGAATATTTTAATTGTCTTCTACTATTTCTTTGAGGAATCTTTCAATAGAAAGCACAGTAGCACCATAAGTTGCTACACAAGCCATATTAGTTGCATTAGAGCCAAATACGATTTTATCCAAGTAATTAATAACAACAACTGAAATCATGAACAAAAACTGTTTTTTAATTATTCTTTTCATATAGAACACCTAACCATTAGGTGATTTTTCAAAACGAATAAATGGGCGACGAAGTATCGATCTTATGGTGGCATCAATGAGACCTAAAACAAAAACAATGGGTTCTAAAATCAACATGTCTAATTCATATAGAACTGTGCTATTTTCATAGGGTTTTCCTTTTAACCTCGCAAGTAGTGCACTGAGCGGAAGCCCATGTAAGTTGGCCATCATCATGATTTGTATGGTCTTGACCATCATGATTGCCTCTTTCTTGCCATAGGTTTCTTGAAGGAATACATAAGCTTGCTTGTCGGGTCTAGCTTTTGAATCTGCGTAATGTTGAGCGAATAAAATTGCGTTAGCTTCTGATTCTTTAACATAGGCGTTTGAACCACTTAAAAAAGCATCAATCTCTTCTTGACTGAATCCTTGTTGAAGTGCCATTTTTGTATGTGCATATGAGCAAACTTCACATCCATTGACCTCTGTTGTTGCTAACATGAGTCTTTCAATTAAATCATGATTTACACGCACCTTTATACGATTTAATATCATAAAAGGGAAAGCTCGCAAGCCTCTTACTGTTGAATCATACATATCGAACACATTGAATTTATGTTTATATTTGACATTACTCATACACAATCCTCCAATAAATCCATTAACTATGCTATTGTACCATGATTCATTTTTGGTTGATATTATTATCATCTCTACCAATCTATTTCAAAACGATATGTTCATTTTAACCGATATGTCTGATAATTTCGATATAAAACAACTTCGATATCAGTATCTTTTTTTAATTTGTTTAAAATGAATTGCGGATTACTGCATGAGCGCGTTTTTAAAAAATTTAGAATTTCATACTGATTCATTGGATGTCTTTTAATAATACTCTTTATTGCAGTGATGTCATCTTTGATATCACTTTGGAAACCGATACTTGATAGTAAATCAATTGAAATTCCTTCTAACTCTTTTGAAAAATGATCCATAACTTTTTGATCGATTGGAAAAATGCCAACTTCTGCTGGTGGTCGAATGGGTGTGTTGAGATAGAGTTTGTTATATTTAATATATTGTAGTTTTTCTTTGAACATTTTTAAACTATGCTCATCATCATTCATTCCTTTTATAAGCATAATTTCAAGCCATAGTTCTCCTTGATATGCATGTGAGAAGCTGATTAGACCTTCTACGACTTCATTAAATTTTAGGTGTCCATGAGGACGATTTATTTTTTTAAATGTGTCTTCATTATAAGCATCCATACTCGGAAGAACAATATCAGCTTTCATCAGTGCATCTTTGACTTCTTGATTGTAGAGTAAAGCACCGTTGGTAATCACCGTCACTGGTTTATCTGTTCTTTTTTTCAGTTCCACAATCAATGTTTTCAAATCTTTGTATAATGTTGGTTCCCCTTCACCAACAATACTTACGACGTCATATAGGACGTTAGACTTTTTAATCTCTTCAAATTCTTTAATGATTTCATGAAAATCAAAAAAGGATTGTCGTGTATTCGTCATATGATCCGTATGCCCCAATTGACAATATACACAAGCATAATTACACGTTTTCTTTGGGATAGGACTAACACCCAGTGATAATCCTAATCTTCTTGAAGGTACGGGTCCATATAAATAGTTCATGTGTTTTCTCCTCTCATATTATCAAATTTGAATTGTTATTTTTCATATACCAAGATGAGGGATGATTTCCCTCCGTGTAGTGCTTTCCCTTTTTCAAACCAAAAGTATCCAGTGAATGACTAACAATACACCTTAAACCTTCAGGATTTTTTCCTCCAGTACACAAATTTATTGTATACTTTGGTTTGATTGAAAAAATACGTTGTTTAAGATCGAGTTCACCACCGTGTTCTAAATAAATTTCTCTCCAGTTTTGATCTCTTATTATTCTATTTATCGGATTTAATCCACAAGAGGTTTGATACTGAACTGCATTACCGCAAATGACATTATAGGTTCCATTGATAAGTTTCATTTGACTTTGACTTAAATAGTATGCAAAGTTTTCAAAGAATAACTGTCCTGTTTTTCCCATCATCAGAGCAATCGGATTGCCACTTGCATCAAATTCAAAGCGATGCGGACTTTCTAAAATAACAAATATATTTTTAACTTGATAGTACTTTTTGCTCCTAAATGAGTAGTTGTTTTCGCTATAGTCTATTTGGTCTCTTGGCTCAACTTGAAACACCAATTTTTTATCATTGACGCTCAGTTCACCTACATATTCATCGGGGATGGGGTAAGTTGCTCCAAATTCATGATAATGTCTAACTTTTTTCATATCGAAGTTTTTCATATAGTTAACTGCCATCGATAACCACCTTCTTCTCTTTTATTATATCACCGTTTCCATATGTAAAGTGTGATATTGTTGACATATGTCATAAATAAGAATAAAATAAGTAAGAAAATGGAGGTAATTTTATGGGAAGATCAGTAAAACCTAGAACCGTATGTAGTGATCAAGAAAGATCATTTATACCTTCTTCAGGTCACGCAAAAGATGAAATTCAACTAACCATCGACGAATATGAAGCAATTCGTTTGATTGATTATGCACGCCTATCACAACTTGAATGCTCAGAAATGATGAATGTCGCTAGAACAACGGTTCAAGCAATCTATGAATCTGCACGTTATAAAGTTGCCGATGCACTTATGCACCAAAAGGCAATCATTATTAAAGGTGGATATTATACACTTTGTAATCATGGACATGACGTGAAACATTGTGCAAAAAATATCAACCAATAAATCAACAGAATTGAGGTCAAAATAATGAATGAAGAAAAAAATATGCTCACTGAAGAAGAGCGTAAGCAAAAAAAAGCAGCGATGCTCGTCTCATCCCACTTAAAAAGTAACATCAAATCAATTATTGGTGTGACGAGTGGAAAAGGAGGTGTAGGAAAATCAACGATTACATCACTTTTTGCTTCTCACTATCAAAAAATGGGGTATAAAGTTGGCATCATTGATGCCGATATCACTGGCCCTTCTATTCCTAAAGCATTTGATTTGCACAAGCGTATTGGTGGATCTAATGAAGGATGGTATCCTGAAGAAACCTTATCTGGTATTAAAGTCATATCAATTAACCTCATGTTAGAAAATGAAACGGATCCGGTATTATGGCGCGGACCTTTGCTTTCAAATATGGTAAAAAAATTTTATACCGATGTAATTTGGGGTGACATTGATGTTTTATTTGTCGATTTTCCTCCAGGAACTAGTGATGTAGCGATTACGATGTTCCAATCAATTCCTTTAACTGGAGTTGTTGTTGTCACATCACCCCAGGATCTTGTATCTATGATTGTGGACAAAGCCATTCATATGGCTGAAAAAATGCAAATACCTGTATTAGGACTCATAGAAAACATGTCTTATTTCGAATGTCCTTCATGCCATGAAACTTATGAAATTTTTGGAAAATCAAAAATCATGGAAATCGCTAAAACACATCATGTCCCACTTCTTGCCCAACTTCCAATCAATCCCCAAGTTGCTAACTTCTATGATGATGGAAAAATTGAGAAAATTGAATTAGATGCCATATATCAAACTCTATCTACAATAATTGATCATAAAATAGACTAAAATGAAGGTGCTATTTATATGACAACATTCCTATATATATTACTTTTCTCCTTTGCTGCTATGATCATTAATACGACTGGTATTTTTGTGATGCAGAAAAATGAACGTTGGACTCTTAAAAACAAGGAATACTTTATGTGCTTTGCTGCAGGCGTACTTATTACCTCTCCACTCATCAGTGCGTTTCCAACGGCTGTATCAAATAACTCATATGCTGGAATAGCAGCGCTTCTTGGATTTATGTTTATGTTTTCTGTTAACAGGCTCATAAAATCAAAAACCAATCAACAAGAACTAACCTTTTGTATTACTGCTTTACTTGGAATAGCAATCCATTCGTTTGTTGATGGAGCTATTTATTCGGTAACATTTCATGTGAGTACAATTTTTGGGGTTGCTTCTGGCATTGGACTTGTTGCACACGAATTTGCCGAAGGTGTTATTACGTATTCTATCCTGTTAAAAAGTGGTGTTCACAAAAATAAAGCATTTTTTTATGCATTTTTAGTTGCTGCATTAACCACCCCAATAGGTGCATTGGTTGCTTACCCTTTGATTAGTACTCTCAATCAATCCACTTTAGGACTTGCAATGGGCGCTGTTTCAGGTGTAATGATTTACTTATCAGCATCCCATCTTTTACCTTCGGTTAAATCCGAAGAAAAACATCATTCCTATTTAGCTTTCGGGTTTGGTGTATTGCTTGCTTTTGCATTCTTTTTTATGAAATGAGGTCTAGTCATGATATACAAAGCATATGCTACCTGGCTTAAAGAGTTGTTTCCTTTTGGCATTAACGCCAATGAGTCCATTCTAATCAGTGGCCCGGGTGGATCTGGAAAGCCATTAGTTGAATTGGCATTTGTTGATGCTTGGTTAAAAAATGGGGGTTCAGTTATCGGAATTCCATTGCAATATCCTTCGCTTGAGATGGTCGATCATAGCATGCACGCAATCTATCATACTGACTTAAAAGCTTATCAAAAACACGTTTTAATGATTTCTTTTAATCCTGCACTAGATGAAAAAATATTGATTAAAAATCGAGTCATCTCAGCTAATTTAATTCTTCCTGGCGTATGGGAAAAAACCATGGATGAAGCCCTGTCGATATTAGAGCCTTCTAAATTAGGTGTTTTGGTTTTCGCCTCAGCTTTAAACTTACTTCTCTTTAATGAACGGTATAAAGATAATATGGTTGTTCTGATCAAAGACATTTTGTCTGTAAGAAAAAACTATACTTCTCTATTTACAGTTTCAAACAACGTGTATCCTGAAGATATTAAAAAATGGGAAGATGCTGCAGATAATTTAATGATAACCGAACTTAATCAAGAAAAAGTTCTAACTTTGTTCATTAAAAAAATCAAACATAGTTATTGTCTTCAGCATCAAAAAATTATACCGATTGATGCAAAGATTCTATCTGAAATAGAAATCGTCGCAAGATCAACAAGAAATAAAAATATACAAGCTATTAAAGCAATTAAATAATGATTTCGCATTTTTAACATTTATGCTAGGCTACAACGTTTTATCAATGTTTTAGTCGTATAAAATATATATACTAAATATCTGGATTAAACAAAAAAGACAAATATCAGAAGATGTTTGTCTTTTTGGATATTAATATTTCCCTTAAACGTGGATTAAATGGTTGTTTTAAATCCTAAAAAGGAATATTAAGTCAAACA
This sequence comes from Acholeplasmataceae bacterium, assembly GCA_016934175.1. Classification (GTDB taxonomy): domain Bacteria; phylum Bacillota_I; class Bacilli_A; order Acholeplasmatales; family Acholeplasmataceae; genus Peloplasma. The sequence goes on from JAFGTI010000111.1 coordinate 7,785, forward strand.
AGAAGCCCTTCCCACGGGTGAGAAGGGCATTTCATATTATTATTGGTGACCCGTACTGGTTCACAATTTTTCCCAAGTTAACCCTGCTTGCTTATCATATAGTCCTTTGTCTTCAATTTTTATTTAGGTAACTTTGTTAATTGTTTTGATTAATTAAGTTTATGACAATCTTTACTATAGTTACTCTTTCATTTGGATTAGATAAAGCAATCATAAGCACTATTGCAACCAATGCATTATCATCAAGTATTCTAGAACCATCTTTCTTATATAGGATTCCATAAATGTCCAAAAACCATAAAAATATAGATGCTGCAATACGTTTATTCCCATCATAAAAAGCATGGTCCTTCACAATAAAATAAAGAAGATTTGCAGCTTTTTCTTCAATAGATGGATAAACCTCTTCTCCAAATGCAGTTTGATAAATCACATTTAATGCACCATGAAAGGAATTGTCTTTTTCTTTACCGAACCATTGTGTTTTTCCATAATCAGGCAATCCCTTTATTTCTTTGATCGCATCTTCATATTCTAGCTTTATTTTCTTATCGTCTTTTGTAATATTTGTGATTGTTAGTGATTGGTGATCGTATTTATCTAAAGTTTCAAGAGCATAAGCATATTTTGATATGATATGGAGTAAACTTTTTGATTCTTCGGATTCAAGTTCTTTTCGCTCAATTAAATCAGCTATGAGTTTTACAGAGTTTGCAAAAGTTTTATAGTATTCTTGACTCCTTGTAAGTCTTTCTTGATCAATCGCATATCCTTTATAGATATATTCTTTAAGAATCTGATTTGCCCATTTTCTAAAAATAATACCTCTTTTAGAATTAACTTTGTAGCCAAGTGATATGATGACATCAAGATTATAATATTCAATAACTCTCTCTACTTTTTGCAATTTTCCACTTCTATAATCAACAATATTTAACTCGGTTGCATTTTTTGCAACTGAGTCATTCCTATTCAATTCGCCAGTTTCAAATATATTTTTGAGGTGTCTAGAAATAGTAGATTTATTCTTTTCAAATAGTTTTGCTAACTGATCTTGTGTTAACCAAACTGTTTCCTCTTCCGGACTAACACTTACCTCAATTTCCAACGCATCATCTTTAAAAATAATTAGGTTTTGATCTTTAGTCATATATTCACCTTATTATTTTCCATATTTGGCTTTCATCTCATTAATGAAAAGTGCGCCATCACTCTTTTGATTAGAGTTATTTATATCTTCAAGAGAATC
>JAFGTI010000112.1 GCA_016934175.1 Acholeplasmataceae bacterium
ATAAGGAGAAAAGATTGGAAAAAGATAAAAAAGAAATAAATTTTGATGATCTTCTTGGATGATACTCATGACTATATAGAAAATAGCAATTAGGATAGATAAGGCTTTATGCTTGTCGCGAATGAAAATAAAAACTAGAAACGCTAGTAAAATACCATCTAAAAACAAATTTAAAAATAACTTAACTGCATAAGCGTCATAGATATAATAACTAGTCAATAAAAGAGGAAATAGATGATAAAACAAGAAAAAGATAAAGTAGAACCAACAAAGTATTAATATATAGAAAATCAACTTATTAAAAATAATTTTGGATCTCCCAAAATAACTAACTAGAGGTTTAAGATGTTCTTGATCATGATCCATAACTAGTAAAATAACGAGCAAAGGACACAACAATTTTAAGAGTTGTGTCATCACTTGTTCATAGTAAAGTTGATTTTGTTCTTGATATAATATTTGTTCAATCATAGATTCATCTGTATAGACCATCATTAACATGAGTAAAGCAAATACCATTAAAGCAATCAATAAAACTCGACGTTTTTTTGAATAAAAAAGATGTATGTAAAGATAATAAATCATAAAACTAGATGTTGATTAGCTAAATGAACGAAAAGTTCCGGTGTATGTGTTGAAACAATAAAACTCATCCCTTCATCTTTTTTCTTTTCAATGTGTGCTTTAAGAATCATGACACTTTCCTCATCTAATCCAGATAACGGCTCATCAAGAATAATCAGATCTGGTTGTCCTAAGAATGTTGAAACGATGGCTAACTTTTGTTGATTTCCTTTCGAAAGTTCATAAATACTTTTAGATATTGGAATATGAAAAGCTTCAACCAAATCATGATCAATATTTGATTTCTTTATTCTTGCTAAAGTTTTCAAATAAGGAACTACTTTTACAAACAAGGGTAACATCGCTTTCTCTGGTAAGTAACCTATTTTTAATTTGCGCGACTCGATAGTCCCTGTATCAGGTCTTGTATAACCTAAAATTAAACGAATCAGTGTTGTTTTTCCATTCCCATTATCACCACTAATCAAAATAAAATCACTTGGGTTGATACATAGATTAAATTGGTGATTTAAATAACTTTTTCCCGCTTGATTCAAACTAATTAAGGGCATAAGATTCTATGATTAAACCACTTTCAGATAATGTGTCATATGTCATCATATATTTAAAATTTAAAATATTTTGTATCAACCCGTTTTCATAATATATGATGATAGGAACTTCATTCATTAATTGTTCTTCATAAGGAATAGACAAGATTAATCGATCCTGTTCGATTAGAAAGTTCACTGTATAATCTTTACCAATCATGATTTCTTCTATGGCATACGAAAGATTATCATAATCAATCATAATCGTAGCAAGCCTAGGAATGAAAACTGATTCATTCTTATGACCTTCTAAAGCAACCCATTCTAAGTTTTCTGTACTTGTTTCATTGATCATCAATGAGAGAGACCCCAATTTAATTTTATAGTGATCGTCATTAATTAATGTGATAGTAATCCATAGATCATCAATCCAAAAGTCTTCACCAAGCTCAGGCATCTCAAGATGTAACATCAATTCAGTATAGTTCTGATTTAGGTAACTGCTATCGTAGCCGATATCAATGGATTCAATCGTCAATTCAAGTTTCTTTGTTTCATCATTATTACATAGAGAAACTTCTGAATAACTCATTAAATCAGTTAATGGATGGTTAGCATCATTCGTATACAAAGGTATTTCTATAGTTGAAGTTTCATCATAGAGATAACTATAGTATTTTTGAACGCTAAGCACTTGACTTAACGGTTTTTCTTCTTGATTGATAATAATTAACGTCATAGCAACTAAAGTCGTTGTAAAGCCAAAAAACAGTAAGATGTGTTTCATATTTTCTTCTTCTCTAATCGTTGATATTGCGTCGTCACTAAAAATATTTCATATCCTCCCCGATCGCCTCTGATCCAAAAGAAATATTTACTAGCCACACCATTAGTGATTTTTCCTTCACCATAAACATAAAGATCAACTTGAGTTCCTGGATCAACCTTTAAATTGATTTCATAGGATTCTTTGTCTTCACTAGATACACTATAATCTGCTGAAAGCTTGAGTGAACCATCTAAGTTATTTTTAAAAATTTGTTTATCTTTGGAAAACTTAATACCAATTGATCCGCTTGCTGATAAAGCGAGTTTAGATGATACCTTACGATCAAGTTTATATGTATAATCTATTGCTGTATAACCGTCATTATAGTAAGAAAAAAGTGTTTCCGAAATGTAGGTCATCTTGATATTTGAATTGACCTTGTAAACACGCCACCCCATAAATTTTCTTTTATCTACTTTCTTATAATAACTCTTATAATCATCATTACTGAAATTTTCTAACAGTTTCCCTGAAGTCATAGTGACTGATTCATAGTTTTGATAATTTGATGATGCATCACTATTAAATCTTATGCATGAGAAAACAATGATAAATAATATTAGACCACTCAATTTTTTCATCTTTATATCCTCCTGTCTTATACTAGGAAGATTTTATCATCATTACTTTAAAAAAAATTCCAGCTCATTTGAGAACTGGAATTTATTCTTTATTTTTTCATGTAAGCTTCAATCTCATCTACTTCTTTAATGATATCTTTAGACAGATTGATTGATCCATCTTTGGTCACATAAATGTCATCTTCAATTCTGATTCCAATACCTTCTTCAGCGATATAGAGACCAGGTTCAATAGTTATGAGTGCTCCTTCAGGAATTGGCAAACTATAATTGCCCACATCATGAACATCTAATCCCAAATAATGTCCTAAACTATGATAGTAATATTTTGTAATCTCTTCATCTTCAGTAATTAAACCCAATTCTTTTGCTCCTTCAATTAAAATGGCTTTACCATAATCATTGAATTCTTTCAGTGTTTTTCCTGGTTTCAACCAAGCGATAGTTTCTTTATTTGCTTTTAGAACAACCTCGTAAACGGCTTTTTGTCTATCCGTAAACTTTCCATTAGCTGGATATACTCTTGTGATATCTGAACAATAGTTTTCATAGTCAACACCTAAATCAAATAGAACAAGATCACGGTCTAGTATATTTGATGAGTTATCAACATAATGCAGGATTGTTGCATTCTTACCACCAGCAGCAATAATATCAAATGAAGGAATTGTTCTATTTTTATTTAAAACATATTTAAATTCAGCTTCAACTTCATATTCTTTTAGACCAGGTTTAAGATTTTGCATGATTCGATTTAAACCAAGTTCAGTAATTTTTATAGCTTCATTGATTTGAGAAATCTCTTCTTCACTTTTCACCATTCTTAACTCAGCTAAAATCATTTGATTAGATTTAACAAAAACATGAGGATAAAGATTTTTTATCTGATGTGCATATTTAATGCCTAC
>JAFGTI010000113.1 GCA_016934175.1 Acholeplasmataceae bacterium
CACATATCAGATCGAACAAAGTCAAAAATGGGAAAAAGAAGAATCTATTTGGTGATTGCGGCTCCTTTTGTTCTTCTTTCAATGTTTCTTTTATTCTTTCCCTATTCATTTTCTTCAACAGGGTTGAGAATTGTGGCTGTTTTAGCTTCATATTTAATCTTTACAACGGTACAAACATCGGTGATGATTCCTTATTATTCATTATCGAGCGAGATTACTTCTGATTATCAAGAAAGAGCATCTTATAACTCATATCGACTTGGATTTTCAATATTTTCATCTATTTTATGTGTTGCAGTACCTGGTATTATCGTTGGTATGTTTGGTGATCAAGCTATTGGTTATCAAGTCATGAGTTTATCATTTGGTACACTCTTTGCATTGTCTGTTTTATTTACAGGATTATTTGCAAGAGAAGAAATTCAAACTCCAATTGTTGAAACTAAACTTTCTTTTAAAGGTATGGCAAAGCCTTTAGGACTTCGCCCTTTTAGACAATACTTAGGAATGTTTTTAGTCCTTCAAATGTCGATGGCAATTATGAGTGGATTGTTTTTCTTTTATGTTGATTTCTTTGTTACAAAAAACGAGACAGCATTAGGTAATCCTACGATGGTAGGTTTAATATCAGCTGCTTTAATGTTTTCAATGCAAATCGTTGCACTTCCTATTTACCTTAAGATGATTGAGAAGAAAGGAAAGACATTTGCTTATCGTTTTGGATCATTTTTATGGATTTTTGCAGCTCTATTTATTTTAGTTATTCCAGCAAATGTAAATCCTGTCATCATTTATTTGCTTGCAGCTTTCATGGGATTAGGTATATCAGGACCGGGACTAGTTCCTCATACAATGTATGGAGATGTGGTCGATGCTGGGCAAATAAAATTCAAGGATCGATTAGACGGACAAATGAGTGGTTTCACTAATTTTATTAATAAAATTTCACAGGCTTTAGGGCTTGCTTTAGTCATGTTTTTGATTGGACTCGCAGGATTCCAAGAACAGCCGTTAAATGGTCCAAAAATTGTTAGCCAACCAGATAGTGCATTACTAATGATTCGTATCATCATGGCTTTAGCGCCACTCATCTTTATGAGTATAGGTGTATTCATATCTTATAAATATAAGATTGATGCAAAAAAACAAAAAGAAATAACCAATGCGATTCAGGATACTTCGATTTCTAGAGAAGAAATCCTTTTAGATTTATAAAATGAAAAGACCGAATTTTATCCTCAATATTTTATTAGGATTTTTAGTTAAAATTTTTGCATATTTTAAAGGACAGAGAATCATCAAAAAATGTAAGATTAAAGGTCCTGCAATTATTCTTTCAAATCATACTTCATTTTATGATTTTATCTATACAAGTGCAGCTATGTATCCGAGAAGGGTCAATTATTTAGCAGCTAAAAAAATGTTTTATGAACCAGTGACAGGTTTCTTTTTAAGGCTTGCTAGAGCGATTCCCAAGTCCTTGATGCAGGCAGATCCTTTAGCCACACTCCATGCTTTCCGCATTTTAAAGAAAAAGGGAATTGTGTCCGTATTTCCTGAAGGTCAAATATCACCCTCAGGAAGATCTTTAATGCCTGCATTTTCAATTGCCAAATTTTTAAAGAAAGCAAACGTCAATGTTTTCATTGTAAAACATATGGGAGCTGGACTAGTTAATCCTCCTTGGTCAAAAAAGACTTTTAGAGGAAAAATAGAAACCATAAAAGAATTGATTATCACGAAAGAAGAACTTATAGTTTTGAATGATCATGAAATTTATCAAATCGTTTGTGAAAAACTATATTATTCTCAATCAGAATATAATGCAATCAAACAGTACAAATATAGATTAAACAATATTTCAAATCTAGAAAATGTAATTTATCAATGCCCCCAATGTCTTCATGAAGGCTTGAAATCTCATAAAAATCAATTGATCTGTCCGTCATGTAATTACACATTGACATTTGATACATATGGTCAATTAAATGGTGAAGGTTTAGATACACTTTTATTGAAACAAGAATCACGGGTTAGAAATGAAATTGACAAAGATATAAATTATCAAATACAAGGCAAGACAAGATTATTTTCGTTTAGGAATAATCGGCTTGTAGAAGTTGGAAGTGGGATTATTACGCTTAAGAGATTTGAATATATATATGAAGGCACAGTTGATAACGAATTCAAAAAATTAACATTCAAGGTAGAGTACACCAACTCTTCCCTCTGACATCGGCAGAAATATTCAAATCTATGAGAAAGATATCATTTATCAGTTTGAAATGAATATTAAATGGGTGCCCACAAAAATGGTACATGTCGGAGAATATTTATATCTATTAAAACTAGGTAATAATTCAAAATAACACGATGATTAATAATGAATTAAAACACACATTGAGTTAGTGCAATTGTGTGTTTTTTTGTACTTATTAATCAATTCATTTTATTATTGCTTATTATCAAAAATAAGTCTATAATAACAATAGATATGTGCATATGCACAAAAAATTAGGAGAGTAAATCATGTCACGACCCAAAAGATTACGCCGTGTTTGTTTTTTGCCGGAATATACTACATTTGGATCAAATGAAAGCAATCACAAATCTTCAGAGATTATCACCATGTCCATCGAAGAGCTTGAGTCTATTCGTCTCATGGATCTAGATGACTATGATCAAGAAAAGGCAGCAGAAGCTCTTGATGTTTCGAGAGGTACATTACAACGTATTTATTATTCAGCTAAAAAGAAAGTTGCTGAAATGCTCATTTGTGGCAAAGAATTAGTCATTCAAGAAGGAGATTTTCGATTATGTTCACATCCTGAACATCAACAAAGAAAACGGTGTATGGATGGATCATGCAATCAAGATAAGGAACAAAAATAAGTTTAATAATGGTATCTAACTCATATCAATACGAGAAAACTCGTCAAATAAAGGAGAGAATTATGAAACAAAATGTTGACATTTTAGTCATCGGAGGTAGTGCGGCTGGCTTGGTTGCTGCCATGACAGCAAAAGGTAATTATAAGGATAAAAGAGTCATGATGATTCGTAGAGAAGAAAAAGTTATGATTCCATGTGGTATTCCATATATTTTTGGAACACTTGATCAATCAGATCAAAACATATTGCCAGATGGAGGTTTAATTAATTTAGGAGTAGAAATTGTTAACGATAATGTATTATCTATTGATACTGTGAATCATGAAGTCAATACTGAAAACAAATTAAATGTGGTTTATGATCGTTTAATCTTAGCGACTGGATCTACACCTACAAAACCACAATGGCTTAAAGGTAAAGATTTAGAAAATGTTTTTGTTATTCCCAAAAACAAAGTTTATTTAGATGAAATGGTGGATGCACTTAAAGGTAAAAAGCGAATCGTTGTTGTTGGTGCAGGATTCATTGGTGTTGAAGTTTCAGACGAATTAAATAAAAAAGGTTTTGAAGTCGTTCTTGTTGAAAAAGAACCTCATATTTTAGGTATGGCTTTTGATGATGATATTTCGATCGATGCCGAAGAAGTACTAAAGGCACGTGGTGTCAATCTACAGTTAAACTCTGGTATCGAAAGTATTATCGGTGAAAAAGTTGCTAAAGGAGTTAAACTCTCAGATGGTCAAATTATCGATTGTGATGCTGTTATTCTTTCAATGGGTTACATGCCCAATACAACATTAGCCAAAGATGCAAATATTCCGGTGAATGAAAAAGGCTTTATTGTGGTTGATGAATATTTAAGAACACCAATAAAAGATGTATTTGCAGCTGGTGACTGCGCTGAAAAACGTGATTTTGCAACAAATAAACTTTCGACTACAATGCTAGCATCTACAGCATGTGCTGAAGCTAGAGTTGCTGCATTAAATCTATATCAAATTTCAACTGTTCGCAAGTTTAAAGGAACAATTGGTATCTATTCAACATGTATTGGTGATTCTGCATATGGTGTTGCTGGATTAACAGAATCTGGAGCTAAAAAGGAAGGATTCAATATTATATCTGCGAAATTCCAAGGCATTGATCGTCACCCAGGGAAACTTACAGGTGCACATAAGCAAACTGTTAAATTAATCGTATCAAAAGAATGTGGACGTATACTTGGTGGTGCAGTGATAGGTGGTGTTAGTACAGGTGAATTGACTAATGTGATTGGGTTTATTATCCAAGGCGGTATGACAATTACAGATTTACTCGTAGCACAAATCGGTACACAACCTATGCTTACAGCATCACCAGCTGCTTATCCGCTAATTAAAGCTGCGGAAGCTGCTGTTAAATTACTATAGTTTTCATCTGGCATTATATATGCTAGTTAACAAAAATGACAAGAATCCTTTTGATGCTTGTCTTTTTTGTTTAATCTAGAAATTCAAAAAAAGTTTTAGCTATTAAATCATAGAAAAGCCAGGGAAAACCCCGGCTCATCATCGTTAAAATTTCTTAATCATTATGTAATTGCTTTAATGGCTTGTATATTTTTATTTCGCGTTGATTTTGCAATGATTTCGATTTCAGATAAAACCTTTGCATCAATTGGTATAATTTTTTGATGCTGTGTACAATAACTGTGCTTAATTCTTTTAATAAATAAAGTGAGAATTTTTTCTTGACTAAGTTCTGTGAACATTAAATTATCTGCAGCATCTTCCCATATTTTGATATCTTCAGGATAAACGTTATTTGAAACCGTAAATAAAGAAGTATATTGTGTGTTCCCAGATAAAATGTTTTTGATAAGAAAAAGCATATCCTCTTTATAATGTTCATTAAAGAGAAGTAAGTTTAAAGCAGAAGCAAAAACTAGAACACCTAATTTAGAAGGTTCTAATTTTGAAATAGCTTCATTCATAGTTTTTTCCCACATGCCAGGAAGAATTAAATTAGCTGAGATAACCTGATCTTTGATTAATATTTCATCATTCAATGTGGGATTAAAAGCTATCATCACAACATGCTTATGATAAGCCTTTAAGTCCGTTTTATAAATTTCATACATGCTTTGGTTGACCATTTCAAGAGATGGATATTGTAATGGGATACCAATCACTGAACCTCCATTCTTTAGCCATGAATCAACAAATGCTAATTCAACTAATGGTTTTCCTGATCCACCTGGACCACTTATTAGAATGGACTCATTGGCATCAATGCCATGAGGAAACAACTCTTTAAGCCACGCAGTATGTGCATTGTAGATCATTCACTAGACCTCATTTCATAAAAAAGAATCCAAAAGCGAGTAATACACCAAACCCGAAAGCAATATAGGAATGATGCTTGTCTTCTGATTTAACTGAAGGTAAAAGATGGGATGCAGATAAGTAAATCATCACACCTGAAACAGCACCCATTGCAAGCCCTAATGTGGATTGATTGAGTGTACTAATCAAAGGGTAAGCGACTAATGCACCAATTGGAGTAGTTAATGCAGCAACTAAAAATGCATAGAAGAAAGCTTTGTTTTTGTGTACACCACTTTTTAATAAAACTGAATACGTAATAACACCTTCAGCGAATTCATGTGCAACAAGGCCAATCCCAGATGCAATTCCAAAGATTGTGCTTACATGAAAGGTAACCGAATAAATAGCCCCATCTACAAAAGAATGGATTGCTATTCCAAGTAAAGCGGTGATACCAAAAGCTAGTTCTTGTTGATTTGTTTTTGATTTTATAAGTCTATTAACAGAAAACATAAACATAAATCCAAGGAGTGCTGCTATACCGGCATTAGCATTGTTTGATACGGCATTTGGAAATGCACTGATGAGTGGTGAAGTAATGAGTACACCCGCAGCAAAACACATAAAGTATTCCTTGTTTTTAATGGTCCAACTCTCATTTTTTTGCATCACAAAAATACCGGTCGTATTGATGATCATCGCAGCAAATGAAAAAAGTAATATATATGAGAATGTTGTCATGAAAATCGCTCCTTAATTTAAGTCGATGTGATTTTCAATTAATATAGACAAAGCTTGGTATATTGTGTCTAATTCAATTTTCTCAATTTTTCCATCATCATAGAAGTTAGCAACTTGAGGATTAATTGGAAGTTGAGCAAGAAGTGGGACATGATGTGCTTTAGCAATTTCTTTAATTTTTGATTTTCCAAAAAGTTCATAAGTTTTATGACATGAAGGACATTCAAAGTAAGACATATTTTCTACTAGACCTAATACAGGTATTTGCATTTTTTCAGCCATACGAATGGCTTTATCTACAATCATCGATACAAGATCTTGTGGTGATGTGACGACAATGACTCCTGTTAAAGGAATTGATTGGAACATTGTAATGGCTACATCACTCGTCCCTGGAGGAAAATCGACAAGTAAAATATCAATGTCACCCCAAATCACATCTGTATAAAATTTTTTAACCATATTTGAAATTAAAGGTCCACGCCATAATACTGGATCGGTTTCATTTTCTAACATGAGATTAATTGATATTACTTTGATACCAGAAGAAGTTTCTTCAGGATACCAACCTTCATCAGATCCACCGATACGAGTGTGTAAATCAAAAGCTTTAGGAATAGAAGGTCCTGTAATATCGGCATCAATGATGCCAACTTTATATCCCTTTTTTTGAAAGTGAGAAGCAAAAAGTGATGTAATCGTTGATTTACCTACTCCCCCTTTTCCACTTGTTACACCAATAATAGTTTTTATGTTACTTTTAAGGTGGGACGAGACGAGCATTGCTGCTCTTTTTTGTTTACGCTCTTCTTCAGTGAGCGTATTTTTTTCTTCATTCATTATTGTGACCTCTTTCTTGTTGATTTATTGGTTTATATTTTTCGCACAATGTTTCACGTCATGTCCATGGTGACAAAGTGTATAATTTCCACCTTTGATAATGATTGCCTTTTGATGCATAAGCGCATCAGCCAATTTATAACGTGCAGTTTCATAGATTGATTGAACAGTTGTTCTAGCGACATTCATCATTTCTGAACACTCAAGTTGTGATAAACGTGCATAATCAATTAAACGAATCGTTTCATATTCTTCAATGGTTAGTTGAATTTCTTCTTTTGCAGTACCTGAGGCAGGTATAAATGATCTTTCTTGATCACTACATACTGTTCTAGGTTTTATTGATCTCCCCATAAAATTACCTCCATTTTCTTATTCATTGTATTCTTATTTATGACATATGTCAACAATATTACAACATACTTAGATTAATGGTGATATAATAAATGAGAAGAAGGTGGTTATCGATGGCGGTTAACTACATGAAGAATTTTAATATGAAAAAAGTAAGACATTATCGTGATTTTGGAGCAATTTATCCCATACCTGATGAATATGTAGGCGAACTGAAGGTTAATGATAAAAGCTTAGTGTTTCAAATTGAACCAAGAGATCAAATTGAATATAGCGATCACAACTATTCATTTCGAAGTAACAAAACCTATGAAGATAAAAATATATTTGTTATTTTGGAAAGTCCACATCGTTTTGAATTTGATGCCAGTGGCTATCCGATTGCACTTATGATGGGAAAAACAGGACAGTTATTTTTTGAAAACTTTGCGAATTATTTAAGTCAGAGTCAAATGAAACTTACGAATGGAATCTACAATGTCATTTGTGGTAATGCAGTTCAGTATCAAACATCTTGTGGATTAAATCCGATTGATAGACTATTAAGAGATCAAAACTGGAAAGAAATTTATGAAGAACATGGGGGCGAACAAGATCTAAAGGATCGTATTTTTTCAATTAAGCCTAAATACACCATTAACTTGTGCACTGGAGGTAAAAATCCAGAAGGTTTAAGAAGTCTTGTTAGTAATTCACTCGATAATTTTGGTTTGAAAAAAGGAAAACATTATACTGAAGGAAATCATCCTTCATCTTGGTATATAAAAAGTAATGATTCAAATATGATTTTATAAAAGGAGATAACATATGAACTATTTATATGGACCAGTGCCTTCAAGAAGATTAGGATTATCACTTGGCGTCAGCCCCATCCCCAAAAAAACTTGTAATTATGCTTGTGTGTATTGTCAATTAGGTCATACGGATCATATGACGAATACGAGACAATCTTTTTTTGATGTTCATGCAATCCTCAAAGAATTTGATGAGATTAAAAAATCTAACATCACATATGACGTCGTAAGTATTGTTGGTGAAGGAGAACCAACACTGTATAAAGATTTGAAAGCACTGATTTTGGGACTAAAAAAAAGAACAGATAAACCAGTTACTGTGATTACAAACGGGGCTTTACTTTATGATCAAGAAGTTAGAGATGCGCTTATGGAAGCTGACATCGTTCTTCCGAGTATGGATGCATATGATGAAGACACATTTAAAAAGATTAATCGGCCCCATGGACAGCTTAAATTTGATGAAGTAGTAGAAGGCTTAATCAATTTTTCACATGTATACCAAGGAGAATTATGGCTTGAAATTATGCTTGTGAAAGGAATGAATGATGATGAGTATAGTTTAAAAATGTTTAAAGAAAAACTAAAAAAAATCAAATATAATAAATTATATCTCAACACCCCTGTTCGACCTCCAGCAGAAGTTGGTATACTTCCAATTGATAAAGATATAATGAATCATTTTTCAAAAGAATTGGAAGGAATTTCAATTGATTTGTTAACAAGCATCGGTTTCCAAAGTGATATCAAAGATGATGTAAGTGCCATCAAGAGTATTATTAAAAGACATCCAATGAATCAATATGAAATTCTAGGCTTTTTGAAACATCGAGAATGTAGTAGCCCTCAAATAATCTTAAATAAATTAAAAAACGATACAGATATCGAAATTGTTTCATATCGAAATTATCAGACGTATCGCTTAAAATAAACTTATCATATTTGAAATCTATTAGATAAAAAAGCGCTGATTACAAAAGTAGTCAGCACTTTTTGTTAAAATTAATAATAGGTAATCAATCGTAAATCTTATTTCTAATTACTTTTTTACCGAGCATTTTCGCACGCTTAATTTGGTTCTTTTTTAAATGTTTGCCCTTATAGTTTTTTTGCATATTTTGCATGGTATATTCACCCCTCACTTGCCAATTATATACCTTTGATATAAGAAAATAAAGGGATTTAATTTCGATTTATTATCAAAATTAAAATCATTAAAAATATTTAAAATTTTAGACTTTTTTTATAGGTTTTATTCTAAAAAACAATGTCCCCATCTCTTCATTGAGAAGGAGCTTTGATGCTGTGCGTATTTAAATAATCATTAATAATTAAAAATCAATCAAAACAACATGTTTTTTCTGCTTATTTTCATATGAACAACAATGAATAAAATCACGAATTGATAGTTAATCGATTATAATTAATATTAGATACTAGGAGGTGTAAATTTTCATGATTAATAATTTAAAGGAAATGATTGAAAAAAAAGCGTGGATTGCCTTAACTATTTATGAGCATGATTTATCAAACAATCCCCAACTTATAAATATTAAAGATAAATACATTCAAGACACACTTTTCACCATCCGGTTTTTATCTATCTCATTGGATGTTGAAGAACCTTTGATATTTATCAATTATATGAATTGGTTTGGGCAATTAGCCTATTACTTAAAATTTAAGCTTGATTCAATGAATCATCATTTTCAAGTTTGTCATGAAGTTTTCTTAACTATTTTTGAAACGTCATTTTTTCAAAAAGTTAATCATACTTTTAAGTTAGGAATCAAAGAGTTTGAAGCCTCATATTTATCAACAAAACCACAGGGTATAAAAATTAATGAATTCTTGAATTTCTTACTTAATATGGATACAGAAAGTGCATATCAGCATGTTAATCAAAAAATCGAAGAAGGATCAAGTATAAAAGATATATATTTAAAACTTTTTCAACCGACACTTTATCAAGTGGGAGAACTGTGGCAACAACGCATTATTACGGTTGCCAAAGAGCATTATATAACTGCAGCAATTCAACATATTATTGGTAAATTGTATCCTAAGTTATTTTTGGATAAGATGAGTGGTACACATTCAATGACAGCCGTTTGTGCAGGTGATGAACTGCATGAAATTGGCATGAGAATGGTTGCTGACTTTTTTGAGTTATCCGGATGGGATACGGCATTTTTAGGATCTAATATACCAACAGAACTTATTATTGAGCATTTGATGGAATACCCTACAGATTTACTTGCTATTTCAGCAAATACACCATCTCAATTAACAGATGTCAAAAATCTGATTGATACTGTTAAGAATCACGAGACTCTCAATAAAATAAAAATTATGGTTGGGGGGAAGGTATTTAATGAAACACCCAATCTCTGGAAATTGGTTGGAGCAGATGGATACGCATTAGAACCCGAACAAGCAACATTGTTAGCAAACTTATTAGTTGGTGAGCAAAATGCCTAATCAAACTAAAATTTTAAATAAAGATTTTTTAATCCGACTTGATTTGGAGGATGTGATACAATTTATCACTCCAACAAACTCAACATTTAGTAATTATGTTAATCACTCAATTATCGATATTTTATCAGAAAGTGATGTTCAAAAATTCGAACTTTTTAAAAAAGAGATTAACGAAAAAAATGTTGTTTTAAATTATGAAATAGTACTTAAAGATAATATACGATGTTATTTTAATGGGTATGCGGATCAAACGATTAAGTTCATTATTGTATTATTTGAAAGTTTATCTGACCAAGGGGCTTTCAAAAAGATCATGAAGCTTAATAGCCAGCAGGTGAATGATATTCGGAGTCTTCATCAAAATCTTCAATCACATGATGAAAATGCTTATGAAGAGATATCAAAATTAAACAGCGAACTTTTAAATTCAAGAAGAATTATTGAGAAACAAAATGCAGAACTTTCAAAATATAATGTATTGTTAAAAAAGATGTCGATAGAAGATTCTTTGACGGGTTGTTATAACAGAAGACATTTTTATGATTATATGAGAGAGAAGATATTATCTTCTCAAAAAGATGTAGAAATGAATTTAGTTATGATAGATTTTAATCATTTTAAACAAATCAATGATCAATTTGGTCATGATGCTGGAGATCGATTATTAATTAATTTTGTTAAAATCTCAAGAGATTTTTTAGAAGATAAAGGAGAAGTTTTTAGACTTGGTGGAGATGAGTTTCTTTTATTAACGAATCATCAAAAAAATGAGGACGTTAAACAATTAATGATAAAAATCAATCAAGAATTTTTTAAGCACTCCATGATTTCTGATTTAGCCTATGGAATTGTAAACTTTAAAGTAACTGATATTAATAATGAATTTGATTTAACGAGTTTAATTCAAAAATCTGATAAGTTAATGTATGAAAATAAAAATCATAATCTTGTCACTAAGATGATTTAATTTTTTAAATGATTTCTTTGTGTAAGCTATCAAGAAGCGCATCATTAGAATTGGCTAATAATATGAAATTAGTTCTTAATGATGTATAATGAAGACTAATATGAAGTCATGACACTATAGAATTTTTTAAATTATGAAGGCAATCAAGTCATTAGATTTAAATTGTGGGGTATTCTATGGGAATTCGAAAAGTTTTTAATTCTTTTTCAATCAGAGCACGTATCATTTTTATCTTTATTATTTTGATAACCATCACACTTTCTGTGGTGGGAACTATTATTTTTTCTAATTGGATAAATTCTGCTCATGATATTACGATAGAGTCCTCGATAAGAATGAATGAAGAAACGACACAAAGTGTGTCGGAATTTTTAAGTCAA
>JAFGTI010000114.1 GCA_016934175.1 Acholeplasmataceae bacterium
ACAAATCCACAGTGCTTGATTTAATTATAACAATAGAAAGAAAGGAAGCTATACTCTAACTATTATTACAGTTTTGAGTATACAAGGATTATATGAAACATTTTTACATGAAACAAAAGGTTTTTTCAATCAAAGATCGGTATAAAATATTTGATGAGGAGCAGAATGTGATTTTTCACTGTGAAGGTAAACTATTTTCATTATCAAGAAAAATGAAATTTATAGAAAATTCAACAGATACAATTCTATTTCATTTTAGAAAAAAAATTCTTAGCCTTTTTGCAACGTATTTTCTATATGATAATGAAGAAAAGCAAATTGCAGTTGTTAAAAGAAAATTCTCATTTACTCCAAAAGTAGAAATTGAAAGTGATTTTGGTGTTTTTACAATTGAAGGTAATTTTTATGGACACAATTTTTCAATTCTTGAAAATGGAGATGAAGTTGCAAATATCACAAAAAAATGGATTTCATGGGGTGATTCCTATGAAATGGCTATTCATGATGATTCCAAGACAGCTTTCTTATTAGCCTTAATCATCTTGATTGACCGGATTTTTCACGAAAACAAGAACAAACATAGCTATTAATAATTAAATATCTCAAAAAAGAGGATAAGCTGATGATAGGAAGATATCAAAGTCCACTTGGATGGATTTATTTTAAGACTGAAAATGATTCAATAACTGATTTAATGATTGATAATTTAGATACTGAACCTGATAATGATTCCTTGATAAAAAATATTCAAACACAATTGGATCTTTATTTTAAGCACGAGTTAAAAGCGTTTAATTTGCCTATTAAATATATAAAAGGCACACCATTTCAAAAAGAAGTATGGGATGCATTATTGACTATTCCTTATGGTGAGACACGAACCTATCAGCAAATTGCAACTCAAATTGGAAGACCTAAATCAATACGTGCTGTCGGTCAAGCATGTAAAAAAAATCCTGTTGGAATCATAGTTCCATGTCACAGAGTAATCGGCAAAGATGGTAGTATGCGTGGTTATTCTGGTCCTGAACATATTGACCTTAAGAAAAAATTATTGAATCATGAAAAAAATAAGTTTTAGGAGCACTTCATGAATTTAGAGAAATTAGAAAAATATCGTAGAGATTTACATCAAATACCTGAAATAGCTTTTGATCTTTTTTTAACAAGCGCATATGTTAAAAACGAATTGGAACAAATGGGTTATCAGACAGAGACTGTAGCTAAAACAGGATTGGTTGCCATAAAAAAAGGGATAAGTAAGAATGCCATTGCTTTTAGATCGGATATGGATGCTTTATCGGTTACAGAAAAAACCAAAGTCTCATATCAATCTCTTCACCCTTCTAAAATGCACGCATGTGGACATGATGGACATATGGCTATTCTTTTAGGATTTGCTGATTATGTATCTAAATTGGAGAAACAACAACAATCAATTGTCTTTATTTTTCAGCCTGCAGAAGAAGGTCCTGGTGGAGCAAAAGTAATTATTGAAGAAAAAATACTTGAGAAATATCATATTAAACATATTTTTGGACTTCATCTTTATCCAGGATTAGCTGAAGGAAAGTACGGATTAGTTGATGGACCTATGCTTGCACAAAATGGTGAATTCAATTTAACAATTACAGGAAAGTCATCGCATGCTGCACAACCACATTTTGGTCATGATGCAATCTTAGCGGTTTCTGAACTAATAGGTATGTATCACAAAATAGTATCTAGGTTTATTAATCCGTTAGATCATGCGGTTATTACTGTTGGTACTATTGAAGGGGGAGAAGCGCGTAATATCATTGCAAACCAAGCGATGATTACCGGAACAATACGTAGTTTTAAAGAAAGTGTTTATCAGAACTTAAAAAAATCTATGAGAAAAATTGATCACGCCATAGAAATAGCTTTTGATGTAAAAGTAGAAAATAATATTATGGACTATTATCCTCCAGTAGTTAATGATCATGAATTGTTTCTTCGTTTAAAGAATAATTTGGACAAAACTCAATATGAATTAATACCTCCGATGATGTTTGCTGAAGATTTTGCTTTTTATCAAAAGGAAGTCCCAGGACTGTTTGTTATGCTTGGAACAAGAAATAATGAGAAAGAGTTTATTCATCCATTGCACAGTTGTTATTTTAATTTTGATGAGAAAGTATTACTTCAAGGTGTGGAGTTATATAAAAAAATACTAAAAATGATGGAATTGTAATTAAAATTTAATTTCTTTTGTAACTTCAATCAATGCATTTTAGGTATCCCTTTAGGGATATTTTTTTTATGCAAAAATTTACTATGTTGATTTAACAAAAACTTAATAATTGAGTAATAAAATAGAAAAATTTGGCTGTTATAATTCAGGAGTATAGGAAGGATGTGTCATTTAATGACGATGTCACAGATGCTATCACCTAAGAAAATAGCTAAAAAAAATAAGTTAATATCTTTGGGGTTTGCAATCTCTGGATTCCTATCCGTATTGTTCATGGTGATTAGTTACTTTGGACAGAGTTCAGGAAATTTTGTCATGTCGGTTGATTATGATGCATATCGTCGAGGAATAGTTCTTTCTAACGATGAAGCATTTACAACTCGAGAACCTCAATTGATGACATTACCCGTCAATGATGCTAGAGATATCACATATTCTTGGATTAAGATTAACGATATCACAGCAACAGATGGAAATTTCATTGATCCTGATTATGACTATATCGCATATACATTCTATATAAAAAATGAGGGAAATGAAGCGGTTGATGTAATCTACAGTATAAAAATCTCAGATACCCAAAACAATCTAGATAGTTCGGTTAGGGTACTTGTAATCGAAGATGGCATTCAAACTATATTCCAGAAACCAGACACAGCAGATGAAAACGGTGTCTATCCAACATATCCACCAACATTACCAGAAACAAAGTATTTTCTATCGAATGGAATTATTACAAGAAAAAAAATTAGTAATTTCCAACCCAATGAATTTAGAAAGTATAGTGTCATTGTTTGGTTAGAAGGACAAGATCCTGATACAACAGATGCAATCATAGGAGGCACTATGAAATTACAAATGGTGTTTGCTATTGATGATCAAACGGTATAAATAGATGATGACATACATTAAGAGATTTTATATATCACTGATTGCATTAATTCTAGTCTTTATGATTTTCGGAACAGTCACTTATGCTTGGATTACGATGGCTTCAGTCAATACAATTGATGGTATGTCACTAACTGCACAAAGTGGAAACGAGTTATTAATATCAATTGATGGTATCAATTATTCAAGAGATGTTCCAGCAATTGCACTTGATGAGTTATTAAGAAATATCAAGTTAGTTGATGTTACAACATCAGATGGTATAAATTTTGAAAGAGGTGGTTTAAATGAGGGTGAACAAGTCCTTGCTAATAGAGATTATTTGTCATTTGAATTATGGTTGCAAACTGATGAACCAGAACATTTGATCTATTTAGTGGAAAATGTAAGTCAATTTCTTCAATTTGATACAACAATGAATGGAACTTATGTTGTATCTCAAGGAGTCACTTGGAAATCAGATGTCACATTTATCAATGGTCCAAGTCTACTTCAAACTGTTGTGAAGGGTGAACAACACACCTATTACGGAAGTGAAGCGATTCGCATTGGTATTCGAGAAATTAAGGATATTAACAATCCTTTAGACACAAGAAGTAGCGATCAATTAAGTAGTTTCATCTATGATCCATCAGAAAATGAGTCAAGAGGTTATGGAGCAAGTTATGGGGCTTATAGTTATTTTATATCAAGTTCTGATGTTCCAATTACTCTTCCTTCACTAGTTCCAGATACACAATATAGATTATCTTCATTTTATCCAGATGATCCTTACTTCGCACAAGATGAAGATTCATTGATTGCAATCTTGCAACCAAGTGAAAGTGTAAGTTCTCGTGGAAAAGTACTTTATAGAGGAAAAATAGTTGTAAGCATTTGGGTTGAAGGATGGGATGCAGATGCATTCAATTCAATCTTAAATGATAGAATCAAAATTCAATTAAAATTTAAAGCTGCTAGAAGTAGCGATTAATAGAATTAAAAATAAAAAAGAAAAATAAGGAGAATAAAATCATGAGTAATATTGCTAGAAAATTAGTTTTATCAGTAGTTGCGGTCCTCTTATCAGTAGTAGCATTTGGTACGACGACATTTGCGTGGTTTACAATTACAAACGTATCTGAAGTACAATCTTTTCAATCAGACGTTGTAACAGATAATGGTATTGAAGTATCCCTAGATGGTACAACATGGGTTACATCATTATCAACAGAAATGATTGAAACATATATTGCTGCACAGTATCCTAGTGGATTTGCTTTCAATCATGTAACAACTGCAACAGGTTATTCAGCTTTCTCAACACTTGGTACATTAGGTGTTACAGATGATGGTACTGCTTCAGTGCTTAGAATCAATATATTATTTAGATCGAATAATGCCAATGCAATCGAGTGGACTGGCGTATCTTTATCAGGAACTTCAGTTTCATGGGTTTCAGATGTTGCATTCCAAAGAACATCTGCAGTTGTTGGTGGAACAGCAGTAACTTCAGGTAGTTCAATTTCAGTTAATCCGGCTAATGCTATGCGAATTTCACTATTAGGTAATCATGCATCAGATACTGCATTCGTCTACGAATTGCCTAGTGGAGATAATAACGGTGCATACAATACAGCACTTGGTGGCGATGGTTCAACTCCTGTTGATTTTAGTGATGGTGTTGCAGCTGATCAAGGTGATGCAGGATCATATAACTATTATTATGTGAAAACTGGTGCACTTATTACTGGTACAAATGCAGTTGTGACAGCTCCAACAATTACAGCTGTTGATGATGCTTCAAATGCAAGATTAGTACTTAATATGACAGAAAATTCCCTTTATGACACAACTTATTGGGGTCAAGTATCAATTCGTATATGGTTTGAAGGATGGGATGCAGAAGCTTATAATTCTTTATTGGGCAGAATGATTACTACATCATTTACATTTGAAGGAACTTCAATCTAATCATTATTCCATTTTCTAGAAATATTAGTTATGAAACAAAGGAAAGTGCATCACCTGATGCACTTCCTCCTTAACGTTTCAGTTGAATAAATAGAAGTTAATTGATTGGAGTTAGTTATGGAACAGAAAAGCAAATTCAATTTAAAAAGTATGATTATTAAAGTGACTTCAGTGATTTTCTACCTTCTGATTGTTGCTTTATTAATTTTCTCAGTAGCAACTTATGAAGTGAAAGAGAATGATGATGTTGCTCATTTGCTTGGTTTAGGCTTTCTTTCTGTTGAAACAAATGAAATGAGCGAATCTTTTAATGAAGGTGATCTAATCTTTATTAAACTGCTTGATGAAAAATCAATGGATTTACTGTCTATTGGAAATATCATTACTTATTATGATGAACCCAATCAACAATTTGTTAGTCATCGAATATATAGTATATATGTCGAAAATGGAATCGAATATATACAAACAAAAGCTGATGACTCATTATTATTAGATAACCCTATTAAAAAAGATCAAGTTATAGGAATCTATCAATCAACATTTATTAACATGGGTCATTCACTAGATTATTTACAGTCTCCAAAAGGATTTCTATTGTTTGTTGTTATTCCAGTGATTGTACTATTAACTTGTGAATGCATAATGTTTATTATTGGACTTGTGAATTATAATAAATCAAAATTTAATGCTAAATTTGAAATCAAATATAAAAATGCACTTAAGCATTTAGAATCTGAAACAAAGAAAATACGAAATCAAATATTATCTAATTGGATTCATTAGTTATCAATATTCGTATAAGGAGAAATCATGAAAGAGTTCGGGCGCTATTATACAAACTTACTTAACCAATTTTTTGCAACACTTCTTGAGTTTTTCAGAAGTATTTTTAGTGCAATTGGAAAGTTCTTTGCAGATGGCTTTGGACAAATGGGGAAGGATTTCATTTCAGTAAGTTCAAGTTTCTCTATAATGGATTGGTTGATGGCATTTGCTGTGTTAATTGCTAATTTGGTATTCTTTAGTATTTTAGTTTATAAGGTAATTAAATACTTAAAGAAATATGTACGATTTAGTAAGATTGAAATTGAAAAAGAAAATTTAATTGAAGAAATATCTTCGCTTAATCAAAAAACAATTGAATTAATTGAAGAAAAAAACAAGATATTAGCACTTAAAGTTTCAAATTTAGGTATTAATCCAGACCAAGAAGAATTTGATGTAGATAGTGATAATCCAGAAAAGAATGGAAAATATGCGAATTCACGATTTGTGAAACTACATCAAGTTGATGATGCATATCATCATGAGAAAGTTGTATCTATTATGTCTGAAGATCATATGATTAATCTTAAGACAATGGTCAACAAGTTTATTGATTTTTCAGCATCTAAACTAAATCTTTATTATGACAAAAAAATTATTTCAGCATTCTTTTCCGGTTTAGCTACATCTAAAACAATGATTTTAGAAGGTATTTCTGGTACTGGTAAAACATCTCTACCCTATGCAATGGGAAAATTCTTTGGTAACAATGCAAGTATTATTCCTGTTCAACCTTCTTGGAGAGATAGAGCCGAAATGATTGGTTATCTTAATGAATTTACTAAAAAGTTTAATGAAACAGATTTTCTAAAAGCAATTTATGAAACAACTTATAGAGATGATATCAATATTATCGTTCTTGATGAAATGAATCTAGCTAGAGTAGAGTACTATTTTGCTGAGTTATTATCATTACTTGAAATGCCAGATGCTGATCAATGGTTAGTTGATGTTGTCCCAGACACAAAAGAAGGAGATCCTGATCATTTGTTTAGTGGGAAGATTTTATTACCACAAAATGTTTGGTTTGTCGGTACAGCAAATAAAGATGATTCAACATTCTTGATTACGGATAAAGTTTACGATAGAGCAATTCCGATTGAAATTAATTCGAAATCTAATTTCATTGATGCTCCTGATACAGAAGGAATTAAAATGAGTTATGAATATCTTAATCAATTATTTAAAATGGCACTTCATGATAACCCGATTTCGAAACATTCAACTGATCGTTTAGAAAAACTAGATAACTTTATAACTGAAAAATTTAAAGTAACATTTGGTAATCGTATTATGAAACAAATTAAAATGTTTGTACCCGTTTATGTTGCATGTGGGGGTACTGAAGTTGAAGCGTTAGATTATATGGTAGCTAGAAAAATTTTAAGAAAATTCGAAAGTTTAAATTTACCATTTATGCAAGAAGAAATTGAAGAATTATCTAAGCTTATGACAAAACTCTTTGGTAAAAATGAGTTTGTTGAATGCCAAAGCTATCTTACTTCAATTAAAAGACAATTCTAGCATGTAGGAGTAATGATGAGAACATATGAGGCTAAGAAATATCGTAAATTAATATTTTCATCTGTTCTATATATTATATTGGTCACGACAATGACGACCTTTGTTACTTATGCATGGTTTACAATTAGCAATGTTAATAATGCAAGTTTAGTGTCTAACATTTCGGAAATTGAAGCTGAGTATGAATTCTTTGTCTATCAAAATGCAAATAGAGATGGTAGTGATGATTTGACACTCATTGATAATATATGTCTTTTAGAAGATGAAGATTTATGCTACCTAGCAGTTACAAATCCTATGGTTGCATTTATGATAGAAGGATCAAGCGCTCCAGGAGAAAAGTTTTCATTTGCGATAAGAATTACGAGTGTTAATAATCCAATTGGCACATTGAGTCTAGATTTCGGAGGGTTAAACTCTATTGGATATGATATAGAAGAAAACAAATTACAAACTGCTTTCTTTTATCAAGTTGATAAAATATCTTATTTAAATTATGGTATTGAAACCGACGATTTAAAAGATAGTTTAGATATTGTTCATCACCAAGGATTTTTCACTTATGACAATGATACGTATTATCCATTAATATCAAATGTTCCTATGCAAGATCAGGAAAATGCTAATACGATGATTATCATTTACTTTAGTTTATATTTTGATCCTTATATTTATGGGGAACAATCAGATGGAACACCTTATACAAATAGTAATATTTTCATGAATCAAACATTCACAATTGATAATCTATTCATGAGCGTATCAAATTAGGTCTTCCTGGAAGGATGATTCAAATGAAGCATTTCACCGTGATTATTGCTACTATTTTAATCATAATAACTGTGTCAGCCAGCACTTACGCATGGTTGACTTATGTTCAAAGAAAATCGCTTGCATCATTTGAAACCAATGAGATTACTGTAGTTTTGAGTAGCGATGAAACACAAATTATCGATCAAATTTCTTTCAATAATTTAGCTTTTATCGATTATCAAAATGACTTAATCGATAACATGACAGAGACCTTTGATTTAATGGCGTCTACATGGACTGTAAAACTTGAAATCTCAGCTGATTCACCGATGACAATTAATACATTATCATTCACACAAAACGAACCAGGTCTTATCTATATATTGATTTATAAAGGAATGAATGGTGAACTGATAACTCCACCAAGTTCCCTTCATAATTTAATGTCTACAATTATTTCAGGAAGCGCTATAAAATCAGAACAATTGACACTCATAGAAGACTATAATGAAATAATTATTGCACAAATGAGTGCACTGATATTTCAACCAACTGATTATATCGAGTTTGAAATTGCTGCATGGGCAGATTACGATGCAGTCATTGATCAAGCAAACTATCTTGATCAAACTTTTGATTTGATTTTAACAGTTGAATCGATGAACTCAAAAGCTGAGGTGTTATCATGAAAAAGCATTTCACAAAATTATCTATAGTCATTCTGGTGTTGATACTTTCCGTTTTATCATCAGCACTCTTTGCTTATGCTTATTTTGAGAATACTAATCAATACGGATTCGCAATAGAAGCAGGAGATGCAACTATTACCGCATTTGTTTCATTTGATGGTGTGTATGTTGATTTAAATAGCCCATATTACAATGTAGAACAAAATACTATTATTGTTAATCCATATGATGAATCAAGCTTAAATTATATTAAAGATTTGAAGATTGATATTGAAGTGACTCCAAATATAGCTTCTCGCGTAAGAATTAAATTATTAGATGAATGGGAACTGACTAGAACATATCATGATATTGATCAACAATATCCAATAGAACCGATTGTAGAAACTATATATCACACGATCAAAGATGATAGCTTTCACCCATTTTCATTACTTAAATTGGGGAATGGTTACATGCCAATATATGATGATCAAGGATATGGTTATTTAACAGATGTATTAACACTAAATCAAACCACAACTATTCATTTAATTGAAGGTGGAGAACAATATCTCGTTAAATCCAACAATATATACTCTGAAACTTGTGAACTGCAATTACGATTTTTAATTGATGTGGTTCAGGCAAATAGATTTCCTGAAATCTGGAATTTAGATTCAGACTTTTTTGATTAATTAGGAGGTAAGAAAACATGACAAAACGCATAGTGAAAAGAACTTTACTTGCATTTTTCGTTGTGTTTTTTTTGTTTATATCAACTTATTCTGGATTAGAGAAAAATGTAATAGCAATTAATTATGATCAATCAAATTCATGGGATGGAAACACTTTAGATTTAAATCCTCAAGGTTCTATTGTTTATGATAGTGAGTATAGATATTTCAATGAAATCATAGCATCAAGTCTTCTAGTAGATACAGATAAAACTTACGTCATTGAGTCTGCATATGATCTCTATATGTTATCCGTTTTAGCAAAAGGTGTTGAAAACACACTATATTTAAGCCTTGATTATGTGCTAGGAAACGATATTGATTATTATGAAATCGTTCAACAAAACATCGAACAACGATTTCATCCAATTGGCTTTAATGAGCCATTTACTGGTTCATTTGATGGACAGGGTTTTGAGATAACCAATTTGTATTTTGATACGATAATGACTGAAGAAGAATATCAAAATGATTATTCAGGCCTAAGATTCTTTTCAATGTTTTCAGAACTAAGTGCATCAGCAACTGTTAAAAATATTGGTTTAATAAATCCAATTATTATTCAACCTATTGAATGGGGAATCATGACGTATGTTTCACCATTAGTGGGTGAGAATTACGGAACAATTGATAATGTCTATTTAATAGACACAAGAGATGAAGCATCAGGAATGAATGCTGAAGGAACATTTCATTTATCTGGATTAGTATCTATTAATTACGGAACTTTTAAAAATAGTTTTATAGCAAGTAAACATATAAAATCTAATGCAGTGGTAGATAATGAGACAACAAGTGTTATCCTTTATTCAAATTTAGGCACAATTTCAAATCTATATTATGATTCTACACTTTACGCCGATGTCGATGCTTCTACACTCTATGCAACTGGGTTAAATACTGCTTCATTTCAAGATGAACAATTATTTGATGAGGGTTGGTTTTTTAATGCTGATTATCAAGAACTGGCTTCAAATCAAGCTGAAATAATTCAATATACTTTAAATAATGATTATCCAATTTTACAAGGCTTAGCAATTGATAGTAACAAGCTATTAATTGCTAATGCTTGTGATTTTCTATACATGAACGAATTACTAAAGATTTCAGGTATGTTTAGATTGTCAGATTACCTTATTACAAATGATATTGATATGTCAAGTGTCTCAAGCGATGCTTATGTAGCCGCAAATGTAGGTTTCAACGGTTCATTAACGAGTTCACTAAGAACTGTTGATACACAATTGTATTCACGCCTTACTGAACAAGGTGGAGATCTAGAGTATCATACAATATTAAACTTATTGATTGAAAATCCAACCTCAATTGGAAACTTTGCAAGTTATTCATTATTTTCATCATTATTTGGAACGATTGAAAATCTTAATTTTGCAAATATGCAAATTACAACTCAAAGCTTAGATGAACAAACAGAAAAAACAAAAGTTTTGATAGGTACTATAGCAGGTCAAAGCAATTCAGGATATATTTCAAATGTGCATGTCGATGCAACCATAGATATATTAAATAGTGGGGCTGCCACAACGAAACTGTATGTTGGAGGCTTAGTAGGAGAAGGTAATGTTAACCTAAATAGAGTTTCGACACATGGTAATATTAACCATGCTATTCAAACTTATGCTTTATCTAACAATGAAAGTTCAACCGGTGGAATCATTGGTCGTGCAACAATGGTTACTATGAATCAAATTCATGCATCTATGGATATCATTGGAATGAGTTATGATACAGCAAATGTTTCAACACTTTATTTAGGTGGTGCAATAGGAACCGGTAGTGTTGACACAGCAAATCAAATTTTGCAAACAGGAACGATTATTTCACACCAAGATGGTGGATTTATTAATGAATATTACATTAGTGGAATAGTTGGGTTAATGACTGATCAGTTTGGTGGCATCCATCAAATTGATCAAAAAGGTGATATCGATGTTAGATTAACAAATCCAGTAAAACTTTATTTATCTGGAGCAATGAACATCGATGCGACAAATTCATCTAGTGATGCTGTATTTACACTTTATAGCATTACAAATCATGGATCATTAAGTCTTTCTCATCCATTGGGTCATGTATTTTCGATAATTGAATTAGCACTTAATGAAATACATATTGCAGGGACATTAATTACCAAAAATATTGAAGCATCAATCAATGGTTTATTTAATACGAGTGATTTATCATTTGATATCAGTTTAATTAAAAATCTATCAGGTGTATTATTGGCTTTAGATACTCAATCAATCGATTTAATTCAATCATATAACACAGGGAACATTACTTTAGAATCTTATGCTAATTTGACACAAGATACAATACACATATCAGGAAATGTAATCAGTGAAAATATTAATTTGGATGAGTTAAGAAATGAAGGAGATATTACAATAGGTTTAAATCACGACTCTTTAATTTCTTCTGGCATGTTATATGTTAATGGACTCTTTAGTGTTGTCAGCCAAGACTATCAAGCTCTTAATGGATATAATGGTGGAGACATCTCGATAACAAATATGCTCTCAGTGATTATCAATTATAAAATTTATTTATCTGGTATCGCATATCATAATGCAAACACAAATTATTTCAATCTACATAGTATTGATCACGAATCTATTAATGACTTAGCATTGATCAACGGGTCTGTTGATCATATGCTTAATCATGGAGATTTATCAATCGTAGGTTCTTTTGCAAATGATACTGTAATTTCAGGGATTCTCTCAATTAATGAAAGTTTACTGTCTTCAAGCATAAATTTAGGACATATCAGTAATCATATTGAAGCAGCTACACTCAGTCAAAAAATTGAGTCCTCAGGTCTTGTTTATCTCATGACTGGTGCTTATGCACAAATCATAGATGGAGCCAATAATGGTCAAATTGAAGCTTTATCATTAAATGAAATGGGTTATGCACATGCATCAGGAATTGCCTTAAGAAATGATCTTAACATAGATGGCTCTGTTATTGATACTACAAGCGAAAATCAGTATGCTAAAATTTGGTTTTCTATTAATTATGGAGATATATATGCTTTTAATGGTCTTGATGAGACATCATATAATATATCAAATGAGACCCACAGTAAAGCCTCTGGTATTTTTAATATGGGATTGTTAAGTGTGATTGATGTTATTAATTATGGAAATATCTATGCGAAATACTTAGCTGGTGGCATTGTAGGAAGTCTTGATTTTACACATTTTAATACATACGCACCAAATCAGGTATATTTAGCAAATACAATTAATTATGGAAAAATAAGAAGCATCAGTGACTATAGTGAAACTTATCAAATAGACATGCAAAGTGTTCCATTAAGACAAATCTACAACGCTTTTGGTTCAACGATTGCGAAAATACATACATCGACACTAACTTGGGAATTTCTATCATTTTCATCTTCAGATATTTTCCCAATAGATTATATTACTTTTGGATATATGCTTAATTTTGATGTTTTATCTAATATGGTAGGAAATTCACCAGAAGTAACATTGGAAGCATCAATTGCTACAAATGGTATTGGTAATACAGTTTTAATGGCAATTATAGAAAAATTTATGACAACAAATCCTAATGATGATTCAAAAGCTCCGTTTAATTTGTTCTTCATTGAAGTATCTCCTAAGGGATCTTTCTATGGTAAACATATCTCTTCATTTGCAATGAGTGACGAAGTAAATGGTATCTTTAATTCTGATTTCTTATTCCGTAATTTGCCAGTAAGTTATAGTGGAACTAATCAATATCTTAAAAATTATTTTAGCTATGTTTCTTTTGATAAAGCAAGTGAATCACTAATTACTAAACTTGAACAAGATCAAGCGGAAACTTATCTTGGATTATATATTTTATCAAGCAGTAGTGGTATTAGTAATGGTATATATTTACCTGATCAATTTGATTATACTGGACTTAGTCCACATTATTCCGGTGCTGAAGTTAATTTGGATTGGTTGGGTTCCATTGAAGATTCTGATAGTGCTTTATTTCAAATTACATATCAAATGCGTCAGATTAAGAGATCGTATGCAACAACTATTTATGATTTAGAGATTAAACAAGTTGATGAATTTGGTAATCCGATTATTGATGGGCTATCACTAAATAAACCTATTATTGATGAATCTCGTGGACTCATCACTTACTATTTACCTAGTAATGCGTCAATTCTTAGTGGTACGTCTGTTCAAAATTTATCTACCTATAGCTATGTAGAAGCATCAGAAGGTCTTGGGAGAAAAGTTCCCAATGTTTATGAAAATGGACAATGGATATATAAATGGGTAGGTAATTACAAAAAATCAGGTTATGAATATATAGCAATAGGTCCATACAATACAACTGGTACAAATGATGTTATATTTAATACTTCAACAAGTAACGACAAAAGTGCTCAAAATAGTGATTATATCAATAATACAACGTATTCAATACTTGATTTAACAGGTGAAAATGCAGTGCTTAATAGCATTTATGTTCATCTTCCTCATGTTAAGCAAGTTATCAATAATAATTATTGGTGGGAATCAACAGGAATATATGTAAATTCAGTCATAACAGTTGCAGCTGGATACGGTCCATATAAACTTGTTAATTATCAAGAACCTCCAATCTATTCATCGGTATATCAATATGCTGGTGCGAATGAAGAATTAGTAACC
>JAFGTI010000017.1 GCA_016934175.1 Acholeplasmataceae bacterium
TGATATGCATTAAAACTTTTTCTGGGTTACTGACATCTGCATAAAAAAGAACTCTATTTTTTTCACCCAATAGAATATCTTTCAAAACATCTATATTATATAAATTCTTCAATTTTTTAGATGCTTCTTTAAAGTATGTTTTTTTCATTTGTTTTGATCTTTCTTTCACTTATAATTACTTTATTCTATCATATCATAAAAAACTAACGATTTAATTACTTTTTAATTACGTTTCTTGTAATATAAATTTATAGATTTAATGCCATATTCTATCGTATATGCATGTTCTTGAAGATGTGTTTCAGGTCAAAGCATGATAAAATAACATCATATAGATTAAATCTAATATTACAATATTATCAATACAAAATAAAGCGAGGGATTAAATTGAAAAAAATACTAGTCGTTTACTACTCTTACGAAGGTCACACTGAGCATGTAGCGTATGTTATAGCACAAGAACTTAGCGCTGATGTTTTGCAAATCAAGCCTATAAAAGAGATGAGCACTAAAGGATTTGGAAAATATTTATGGGGCGGATCTCAAGTTTATATGAAAAAAATACCTAAATTAGAGCCTATTAGTGTTGATTTCTCAAAGTATGATACTATTTTTGTTGGATCTCCTATTTGGGCGTGGTCGCTTACTCCACCAATTAAATCTTTTATTTTGAATGATTATCTTATTGATAAAGATTTGTATTTCTTTTATACACATGAAGGTGGACCGGGAAAAGTAGAAAAAAGTTTTAAAATAATGGTTGAAAAAAAGAATCGTTTTTTAGGAACATGTGGATTTATACCTCCAAAAAATAATTTCGATTTAATCAATCAACAAGTCTATGATTGGTTAAATTTATTAAATATAGAAAAATAAAATGCGAAATCGATATTCGCATTTTTTATTTCTTAATTTGTTTTCTCAAGTACATTTTTTTATCTGCTTCAACTAATAATTCATCTAGTGTAGTGCCATCATCTGGAAACTTAGACAATCCCAAACTAACACCATTAAATATATATTTAAATCTATAATTTTTACTTATATTCTTGCTAAATAAACCCAAATCTATTTTAGATGATTTAATGATACAAACAAATTCATCTCCGGAAACTCTATAAACACTATCCTCAGTATTTATGCTTTGACTAACAGCTTCAGTAAAAGAAATTATATAATCATCACCCACAGGATGGCCGTAAGTGTCATTGATTGACTTTAAGTCATCCAAATCCATAAAAATGAGTTCAAATGCTATTTTCTTTGATATTAATGCATTTGATTGAGCAAATAGAGCATATCGATTCCCAATTTTAGTCAAATTATCCATGTAAGCTAATTTATTCAATGAAAATATATTATTTGATTTATCAACATACCTTTTCAAAAGTGTATAGATAAGTAAGGAAATAATCAACACCAAGATAAAATCAACCAACATCCAAAAAGGCTTTATTACAGTTGAATAAGTGATCCCTACAGTCGCAAGAAAAATCAATGCTACAGTCGATACCATAATAGCCGAACTATCATTTTCAATATCGTCAATAATAGGTTTATATGTGTTTCTAGCAAATATCAAAATAAATGGTGTTAAACCAATGAACAAAATTGTCTGAACAATAAATATAAATAATTGATCTTGATCAAAAAAACCAGCGATAGATATAGAAAATCCTGAAATAATCATTGTTTGTGTCCAACTAAAAAGCATCAATGTTGTAATTTTTAGTAATGACTCCTTATATAAATAATATAAAGGGAATACATAAGTAATTCCTATGACAATATTAAACCATGGTGGACGATTAAAATTTTGTGCAAAATACGCAGCCACAACATATATAAAAGTAAATAGAACTAGATATGTCACTATTTTCAAAACAGAATATTTTTTTGTTAAGACGAAATGCGTCACAAGTAAATTAACAAATAAAATTTCAACAATTATCAAAGTGTGTATAACCATGATGCACTCCCATCTCATATATTTTTATTTTTACTTCCATTGTATTATAGCATGTCTTGCCTATTATCGAGATTGTCGTTTATATTGTGAAAGGGGTATATCTGAATACATTGTTCAAAAAAGTTATGATAAGAATGGATTTACGTAATTTGAAAATAATTGTCTTAGATTGTTAGAAAACGCTAACACAATGATATACAATCTAGACATCCTTAGAAACAAGACTAATTGTAATAATAGAAAAAATGATTTTTTTTGCCGTATTTTACTAAATATTGAATTTAGTTCTGTTTTTAACTAATAAACTATAAAAAGATATATATTTGTACATAAAAATATTAAATTTATCTTGATATATAGGCAATCTAGTGATATGATGAAAGTGTAATTTAGCAATTTAACAATTTAATCCATAAAAGAGACATAGAGAGTATTCGTAAAAAGCAATGGTTTTTTACACTATTACTCTCATTTTATTAAGGTGATGAAATGAGAACCTTAATTTTTTTGCAAATAACAAGTAAGCGTTTTCATAAATTAGGAGCCCAATATGCTACAAAATTTGAAACAGAATAATCCTAAACTTGATTTATATCATATTAATGATAATACATTCACTGCATATGGAAAAATTCTAGATTTTAAATACTTTGAAGAATTAAAAACATACATGATTCAGCATACACAAGTACCTGAAAAAGAAAATATTTATGTTGCTCATGATGAGCAACTTGCATTATCTATCACTGATCAATCCGTTTTTAATGATGTCTTTGGAAATGTAAGATTACAATATGGATTTGTTAATGGTAACAATTCAAAATTAAATGCACTTGAGTATCATAAATCCTCAGAAATAAACATTGCAATAACTCCCTTGATACTACTACTAGGACATGCAAGTGATATTAAAAATCGCACATATGATTCAAGTCAGCTTAAAGCATTTTATATACCTGAAAACACAGCAATTGAGCTTTATCCAATGACACTCCATTTCTCTCCATCCAAGGTATCAAATCTTGGATTCAAGTGTGGCGTTATACTACCTTATGGAACAAATATGGAATTTGTTACTTCAAAACTACTAAACTGTGATGAAGATTATTTTTTATTTAAAACAAACAAATGGTTAATTGCACATCAAGAACATATAAAAATGATTCATCTTGGGGCATATGTTGGTATAACAGGACCAAATATAGAAATCAAATATTAGTCGAGGACATTATGATAAATATATTAACTCAAAAAGATGAATTGACAGTTTTATATAACAACCAGATAATCATCAAGCATCAAACAAAACACCCAGCATTTTATTTAGGCTATGGCACAGAAAAAATAGATAGTTATCGTGGCAATTATAAATTTGATGATTATATCGAGCAAAGAATTGGCCTTTCTTCATTTAATGTCATTGATCATTCAATCACTTTTTCCAATCATAGTGTTACACTCATTATTGATTTTGAAGAATTAGACAATCGGTTGATTCTAAAATTAAAATCATCGATAGATTTAAATCGGTTTTGGATGAGATTATATGCAACTCCTGAGGAAAAAGTCTATGGATGCGGTGAACAAGCATCTTATTTCAATCTCAGGTATAGAAACTATCCATTATGGACATCCGAACCAGGAGTTGGAAGAGATAAACAATCACTTACTACTTTCTATGCCGACTTAAAAGATAAAGCGGGTGGAGATTACTACACTACTTATTATCCTGAACCAACATTTATTTCAACTAGAAAATATTGGGTACACTTCGATTCTTATGCTTATGCAAATTTTAATTTTAAGCATCAAGATTTTCATGAATTGTTTTTTTGGGAAACACCTAAAAAAATCGTATTATCTTTCGAAGATTCATATCTTGATTTAGTTGAAGATTTAACAAATTATACAGGAAGACCACCCATATTACCTGAATTTGTTTTAGATGGAATGACATTGGGAGTACAAGGTGGTCTTAATCAAGTTTTAACTTACTTAAAACAAGCTCAAGACGCAAATATAAAAGTTAGTGGTTTATGGTGCCAAGATTGGGCAGGACATAATTATACATCATTTGGAAAAAGACTTTACTGGAATTGGGTGCTTAACGAAAATGTTTACCCAAATTTAAAAGAGGAAATTAAAAAGCTTGATCAACAAAATGTCGCTTTCCTAACCTATATATGTCCGTTTCTCCTAGAAAATGAGACCTTATATAATGAAGCGAAAGATCAAGGGTATTTAGCACTAACAAAAGAAAACTCTGTTTACAAAGAAGATTTTGGTGAATTCTATTGTGGCATAGTAGATTTAACTAACCCAGATGCTTTTAAGTGGTACAAACAAATCATCAAGACTAACATTATTGATTTAGGTATTAAAGGTTGGATGGCTGATTTCGGTGAATATCTACCCGTTGATTGTGTTCTGCATAATGGCATTGATGCAAAATTAATGCACAATCAGTGGCCCGTATTATGGGCTAAATGTAATTACGAAGCTGTTGAAGAATCTGGCAAACTTGGTGAAATCTTTTATTTTATGAGAGCTGGTGCACATGGCTCTCAGCATTACGCCACATCTTTATGGGCAGGTGATCAAAGTGTAAATTGGGAAACTCATGATGGCATTGCCTCAGTCATACCTTCAGCATTATCTACAGGAATCATAGGAAATCCTTTTACACATAGTGATATTGGTGGATTTACAAGCCTTCATGGAAATATTAGAACAAAAGAACTTTTCGAACGTTGGTTAGAAATGAATGTATTTACATCATACATGCGTTCACATGAGGGAAATAGACCTTCTTCAAATTTCCAATTCTACCAAAGTGAAGATACCTTAAAGTTGATGGAAAGAATGACAAGTGTTCGTGTAGATTTAAAACCATATATTCAAGATTTGATAAAACAAGGATCAACTTTTGGTTATCCAGTCCAAAGACCATTGTTCATGCATTACGAAGATGATTTAATAACTTATGATTTGCAATATGAGTACTTATTTGGATCTGATATGTTAATTAAACCAGTTGTTGAGCAAGGTCTATTCGTTTTAGACATTTATCTACCTCAAGATGATTGGGTTCACTTATGGACGGGAAATAAATATAGTGGCAAACAAATCATTACTATAGATTGCCCGATTGGTTATCCTCCAGTCTTTTATAGAAAGAAATCAAAGTATAGTAAATTATTCGAGCAAATCACGAATAAATATCATCAATAAGGAGAGACTTAATGACGAAAAAAGAACAAACGTATAAAAATTATATACGCAAGCAAAAGATTATACCTTATCTATTTTTAACCCCAAATTTAATTATTTTTTCTATATTTATTATCTTACCGGCTATAATAGGAATTTATTATTCTTTTACTGATATGACTTTATTTACGTTTGATTCTCCTAATTTGATTGGCTTTACAAATTATAGAACTTTAATTCATGATGAAGATTTTATAGCCGCTTTAATAAACACAGTTAAACTAGTTGTTGTAACGGTTCCTATTATATTTGTGACCTCATTAATGATTGCAGTACTTCTCGTACAACCACTTAGAGCTAAAGGATTATTTAGAGCTATCTATTATTGGCCGGTTATGATTTCAGCGATTGTAGTTGGGATTATCTGGCAATGGATATTGGCTGGAAACTTTGGTTTGTTTAATACAACACTTAAAGCATTGGGTTTAGATGCTATTGATACGTTAATCAATCCAAAATTCGCATGGTGGTCAGTCGTATTTGCCATAGTATGGTCACGCACAGGTTATTATATGATCATCTTCGTTGCTGCATTACTTAGCATTCCTGAATCGCTTTATGAGGCTGCTGAGATGGATGGTGCTAATAGAATTCAGAAATTTTTCAGTATTACTTACCCCTCACTTAGAGCAGCAAGATTGATGGTTTTCATATTAGTTACCATGGAAATCTTCAAGACCTACCCACTAGTCGTAACCTTAACTGGTGGTGGACCATTCGATGCCACACAATTTACAGTTCAATATATTTATGAAATGGCCTTTAAGAGTTATCAAGTTGGTTTAGCAAGTGCGATGTCTGTAATTATGCTACTGATAGTGACAGTCTTTACAGCATTGAACTTCTTCTTGTCGAGACGAGGTGAAGATCGATGAAAAAAATGTCATATACAAACTATTTAATAGCAACTATTCTTGTAATAATCTTCTTAGTACCAGTTATTTATATTATCTCATCTTCATTTAAACCAGTTGGAGAATTATTTTCTCCTTCACCCACGTTCTTCCCTCAAACATTTACATTAGATAATTATACTGAAGCATTATCAAGAGGAAATTTTGGAAGATATATATTTAACTCATTTTTAGTAGCAATATCTTCGACAATTATTGCAATTTTAATTAACACAATGTCAGGCTATGCGCTAGCTAAATTTCGTTTTAAAGGTGATAGCATCATTATGTTAGTTATTCTATCCACAATTATGCTACCCCTTGAAGTCATCATGGTTCCAATCTTTTCAGTTTTACGTTTCTTTGGTTTATACAATTCATTATGGGCTCTCATTATCCCACCCGCAGCAACTCCAACAGGAATATTCTTGATGCGTCAATATCTACTTACAATTCCAGATGAAATTATTCAATCTGCACGTATTGATGGTGCTGGTGAGTTTAGAATATTTAGAAGTATTATTTTACCTAATGCAAAACCCGCAATTGCAACACTTGCAATCTTCTCTTTCATGTGGCGATGGAATGATTATGTATGGCCATTGATTGCAATTAGTTCACCAAGAAAATATACATTACAACTTGCAATTGCAAATTTTACAGGTGAGTTTGGAGCAGATTACAGTTCAATTCTTGCCATGTCAGCAATTTCGATGATTCCAATGTTGATTGTCTTCATCATTTTCCAAAGACAATTTGTTCAAGGTACAGTGGAATCTGGTATGAAAGGTTAATACTGTGTTCACACAGGAAGTTAATAAAAAAATATAGGAGGAAGTTATGAAGAAAGTATTATTGTTATTAGTTGTAGTTTTAGCTGTATTCACATTAGCAAGCTGCAAAGAAGATGCAAAGACTCTCCAAATGTTATGGTGGAGTGATGGTACTGAGGGTGATGTTATGCAAACTCTATTAGATGATTATCTAGAAGAAACTGGCATTACTATTGAGTTGGTTCCAGTTGCTTATAACGATTATGAAGCGCGTTTAGCAACTATGGTTAGTGGTGGTGAAGCTCCAGCATTAGCACGTGTAACAGAAGGACATTTAAACAATTTTAAGGCTAATATTTTGAGCTTAGAAGGCGTTTATACTACATCTGGATTCACAAATTTATTCTATAATGCTGATGGCGATGTTATTTCATTACCTATGGATATTACAGCTAACGGTATGTTTGTTAACACAACTTTACTTGATAAGTATGATGTTAATTATCCAGAACTTGGTGATGATGTTTGGACTTGGGCAGAATTCGAAACAGAAATGTTGAAACTAGAAGCTGGCATG
Organism: Acholeplasmataceae bacterium; assembly: GCA_016934175.1. GTDB lineage: Bacteria > Bacillota_I > Bacilli_A > Acholeplasmatales > Acholeplasmataceae > Peloplasma. The sequence continues at coordinate 7,483 of JAFGTI010000017.1, forward strand.
GGTGTTGGCGATGATGATGTTGCTGCTCCTGGCGTATTTGATCACCAAGGTCACAGAAACATGACTTTGTTATATCAAAATGGTGTAAAAGTTTGGGAAACTCCTTACACAGCTAGCAATTTAAAATCAGCTGCTGCTGTAGAAGTTATTCAACAAATTAGAGATTGGTACGATGAAGGATTCTTAGCTCCAGAAACTTATTCTACTTTGAATAGTGCTAATTTATTTAAAACTGGACAATATGGTTTCCATTTATCAGGTAACTGGAATGTTAGCGGATATGCAACTGGTATCACTACATTTGATTGGGCTGTAGTTCCAATGCCTTATTTTGAAAATCGCGCTACAATTCTTGGTGGTAAATCATTAGCTGCATTTGCTAACACAGGTCTAGAAGACGAAGCTAAAGATTTCATTGCTTGGATGGCTGAAGGTACTCAACATGACGCTTATACTGGTGGTGTTCCTTATTTGACTCCAAGATTAGGTGCTACTGTTAATTATGGTGATTTTGCTGATCAATATGCAGTATTCTTAGATGAAATAGCTAATACAAACGCTATTTACGTTCAAGACTGGTTAAATCAAGTTATGATTCCTGGTATGTATCCATTAATCAATGATTTATTCATGGATAATGCTGATCCAACACAGACATTATCACCTTTAGAATTATTAACTGCTTTAGAAACTGATCTTAAAGCTGCTGCTCCAACTAGTTAGGCTTTAATTTAATACAAACAAACAATGATTGGGTGCTGCTATAACTAGTAGCACCTAATGATTGATGTATTAAACTCTTTGTTTAATTAAGTTAGAGACCAAGAAAAAAACTAATTAAACAAATAATTTAATGCGAAATAGGAGGTATTATGAAAAAATTTGAAATCATTTATTGCCCAATAGGCGTACCAACGTTTCATTTAGAATCAGCACAAAAAGCATTTGAAGCTTCTGTAAAACTTATACATTCACTTGAGCCAAATGCTATTGTCCCAGATGAGATGTTATTATCCATTGATTTGTTAAAATCTTTTCTAGAAAACAAAAATCCAGATTTAATCATTGTTCAAAATGTAACATTTGCAAATTCAGCTTATGCCACTGAAATTTTCAAATCATTCAATAGCCAATTTTTATTGTGGACATTAAGAGAGCCTGTTATTGATGGGGGAAGACTACGCCTCAATTCACTAACTGGAGCTTTTTCAGCAGGTTATGCTTTTACTCAAATGAGTGATGACCATCTACAATATATTTATGGTTCTCCTGAAGAAAATAAAGTCATAAATCGCTTAACTAAGGTGATTTCTGCAGCAAAAATTAAACATGAGATGAAAGATATGAATCTACTAGTCATTGGGCAAACCCCTCAAGGATTCGGTTTCGGTAGAGCACTTGATTTAGAAATGACAAAAAATTTTGGTGTCAATCTTCTTACTATTGAATCACGTGAATTAACACAACTCGCTAAAAATCTTCATGAAGATCAAACAGAGGATGCATCAAAACTTGCTCATGAAAAAATGATTGATTTAGATAAAACAGTAAAAAAGAATAGAGTTGATTTTCTCAAATTATATAGCGTTTATAAAGACTACATCGTAAAAAATAATATTAAGGCAATCGCATCGAGATGTTGGCCTGACTTCTTCACTGATTATGGAACACCTGTTTGTGGCGTCTTAGGTCTTCTTAATGATGAAAATATAGCTGCAGCATGTGAAGCAGATGCTTATGGAGCACTTTCAATGTATGTTGGACAGCAATTAACAAAAATACCTACATTTTTAGGTGACCCAGTCTCAATTGATGAAAGTGAAAACACCATTACATTCTGGCACTGCGGTACTGCTGCTTGTTCTCTTGCAAGATTAGATACTGGTGCTTTAACGGGTGTTCACCCAAATAGAAAGATTGGTCCTACTATGGAATTTGGACTTCGCCCAAGCAAAAAGGCAACAGTCTTTAGAATTGGTAGAAAGCCAAATGGGACTTTTAGATTTTTCTTAACAACTGGTGAAATTTTAGACAAGCCACAACAATTTTTAGGAACTTCTATGGTTGTTAAAATAGAGCCAAATGTGAATACATTAATTACATCCCTTGTTAAAGAGGGTTGGGAACCACATTTTGTCGTTTTATACGATGATGTGATTGAAGAGTTAGAAATTTTAGCTGAAATGCTCAATATAGAGATATGCAAATACTAGGAGGAAACGATGGAAACAAAATTATTTTTAGAATCAAAAGCAAAAGAAATTAGAAAGCATACACTTGAATGTATCGCTAGTTTAGGTGTTGGTCACGTTGGAGGAAGTTTATCGATTGCTGATATTTTAGCTGTTTTATACTTTGATCAACTCCATATAGATCCCAAAAATCCAAATTTACCAGATCGTGATAGATTTGTTTTATCAAAAGGTCACGGTGGACCTGCTGTTTATGCAGCACTTGCACTTAAAGGATACTTCCCAATGGAATTACTTAGCACTTTAAATATATCAAATACAGATTTACCTAGTCATACTGACAAGAATAAAACAATTGGTGTTGATATGACAACAGGTTCTCTAGGACAAGGTTTCTCAGCTGCAATTGGCATGGCTACTGCTGCTCAACTTGATCATGCACCATTTCACGTCTATGCGATAATTGGTGATGGAGAATCTCAAGAAGGTCAAATTTGGGAAGCAGCAATGTTTGCAGGAAATAGAAAACTTGATCATATTATTGCATTCACTGACTATAATAAAATGCAAATTGATGGAGAAGTTGGAGAAATCAATGATGTTAGGCCACTTGATAAAAAATGGGAAGCATTTAATTGGCATGTCCAAGTAATTGATGGCCACGATGTCATTGCAATTAGAAATGCAATTCTTGAAGCAAAAAAGGTATCTGGAAAACCATCAATGATTATATGTAACACGATAAAAGGTAAAGGTGCTGATTTTTGCGAAGGCCAAGTCGGTTCTCATAACATGCCTGTGACTAAAGAAATGTCACAAAAGGCAATTGAAAGGTTGGGATAACAATGGAACTAAGAAATAGACAATTAAGAGATATTTATGTAGATTTACTCATGCATTATGCTGAGCTTTATCCACAATTAGTTATCGTTGAAGCTGATCTAATGAAAGCATTAAAGACAACAATTTTTGCTGAAAAATTTCCAGAACGTGTGGTTAATGTTGGTGTTGCTGAAGCGAACATGATTGGTGTTGCTGCTGGTTTATCCAATATGGGAAAATTACCTTTCACACATACATTTACACCTTTTGCTACACGTAGAGTTCTTGACCAAGTCACTCTATCTGTTGCTTATGCTCAGCTTAATGTTAAAATGGTTGGATCTGATCCAGGAATCATGGCACAACTTAATGGTGGGACTCATATGTCTTTAGAAGATGTTGGTGTTATGAGAAATATTCCAACCATGACAATATTTGAACCTGTTGATGGTGTTCAATTAGCTGCAATGTTCCCACAAATAATCAATCACAATGGACCTGTCTATATTCGTTTATTGCGCCAAGAATTCGATTCTATTTTCGAAGATAATCAGAAATTTGAACTTGGAAAAGCTACTTCAATCATAGAGGGCAAAGATGTTTCAATATTTGCTACAGGTATTATGGTTAAGGAAGCTCTTGATGCACAAAAGGTTTTACTAGAAAAAGGAGTATCTGCAAGTGTGGTTAATATCCATACTATAAAACCTATCGATGTTGAAGCAATTGTCAAAGAGGCGAAAAAAACTGGTGCTGTTGTAACAGCTGAAAACCATAGTATTATCAATGGTTTAGGTAGTGCAGTCGCAGAAGTTTTAGCCGAAAATTGTCCAACTGTAATGGAAAGAGTTGGTGTTAAGGATCACTTTGGAGAAGTCGGAAAGAAAGATTTCTTAATGGAAAAATTTGGACTTAAAGCACATCACATTGTTGATGCAGTGAATAAAGTTCTAGAAAGAAAAAATACTGCTAAGTAGAGGAAAATATATTATGAAAAAAATATTTATCGGTTCAGACAAATCCGGTTTTAACCTTAAAGAAGCCGTAAAGTCCTATTTATTAGAAAATGAATATACAGTTGAAGACATAGGAACAACTGATGAAGAAAAACCATTTGCTTTCTTTGAAGTTGCAGAAAAAGGTGCCAAATTAATTCAAAATAAGACTTTTGAAAGAGGAATTTTGATATGTGGTACAGGTATGGGAATGTCAATTGTTGCAAATAAACATGAGGGTGTTTATGGTGCTGCTTGTGAATCAGTCTATGCAGCTGAAAAAGCACGTGCAATAAATGATGCTAATATCTTATGCATGGGTGGTTGGTTAATCGCTCCTATTATGGGCGTTGAAATGGCAAAAAGTTTTTTAAATACAAGTTTCACTCAAAATCTCGAAGATTGGCGTGCTAGAAACCTTGAAAAAGCAAGAATTGCGGTCAAGGAAATAGAAAAAAATAGCTTTCACAAATAAAGTTAAGGAGTTCTAACCAATGATTGCAATTATCTCGCTAATAGCCCTTGTTGTCGCAATTGCGATAGGCTTCTGGAAAAATATCAATGTAGGGCTTATATCACTCGTATTTGCCTTATTCTTAGGCTACTATATTGGTGGTATTCCTATTAACACAATTATTGGTTATTGGCCAATAAAACTTTTTATCATGACTTTTGGGATTACCTTACTTTTTAGTATTGCAAAACTCAATGGAACACTTGAAAAAATATCAAAAACGATTATTTATCAAAGTCGTGGTAGAAAAGTTTTAATTCCGATAATATTTTATGTCCTTGCATTAGTCATTGCATCCGTAGGACCTGGAAACATTTCAACAAGCGCTCTTTTATTACCTATTGGATTAATTATTGCTTATCAAACAGGTATTTCTATGCTTATGATGAGCACACTCATTATTTTAGGTTCCATTGCTGGGGGCTTATCTCCTCTGGCCCCCAATGGAATCGTTGCACTAGATTTAGCTCTCATTAACGGTGTTGGTGATCTTGGTTTTAGAATTTTTTTAAACAATGTTTTAGCAATGACCATATTTTCATTTTTATTATTTATTGCTTTAGGTGGACTTAAATTGCGCGGTGACCATATTGAAATATCAAAGGCTGGAAAATTTAATAAAAATCAAGTGATTACCTTAATTTCTATTTTGGTTCTAGTCCTTTGGGTGATCATAGGTGGTGTAAACGTCGGATTTGCTGGATTTACATTATCAGCTATCTTATTAATCTTAAGAGTTGCAGATCAAAATGAAGCAATTAGTCATGTTCCTTGGTCTACACTGCTTCTCATCTGTGGAACAGCTGTTCTTATTGGTGTGATTAATGAACTTGGTGGGGTCACTTTACTTACAACATTTTTAGCAAGTTTAATGAACACACATACCGCAGTTCCAATTCTCGCTGTTCTATCAGGTGTTATGTCAATCTTTAGTTCTGCTGTTGGTGTTGTCATGCCTACATTAATTCCAACTACTGTGAATCTTTCAGCCGAATTGGGTAATGTCGTATCACCTGCAGTTTTAACAATCACAATTGCTGTTGCATCACATATTGTTACAATGAGTCCATTTTCTACAATGGGAGCATTAGCATTAGCTAGTTCGCCTGAAGTAGTGGATAAGAAAAAATTATTTAAAGATCTATTCATTATTTCGTTTTTCGCACTTTTATTTATCGCATTATTTTTAGGATTTTTAGTTATTATTGGATACTTGAATTAAAGGAGATTAATTATGGAAGAAACTAAACAAATCATTGCTTCTTATATCGAAAGAGCTAGAACTGCACAAAATCAAATCAATAATTATACACAGGAACAAATTGATGAAGTTTGTGTTGCAATTGGATGGGAAGTCTATAATGATGAAAATATAAAAAAACTAGCTGAAAAAGCAGTTGAAGATACTTTAATGGGCAATGTTAAAGATAAAATTGCTAAACACAAGAATAAAGTTCTTGGTGTGCTAAAAGATGTCAAAGATGCAAAATCTGTTGGACTAATTGAAACAGATCAAGTAAAAAAAATTAAAAAATATGCAAAACCCGTTGGTGTTGTTGGTGCTTTGACACCTGTAACTAATCCCACAGCAACTCCTGCAAGTAATGCAATTACTATTTTAAAAGGACGTAATGCAGTCATATTTGCACCTCATCCAAGAGCTAAATTATCATCAAAAATGGCTGTTGATTTTATGCGTGATGGTTTGCGTAAAGTAGGAGCTCCCGTTGATTTAATTCAAATCATTGAAGAACCTTCAATCGAATCAACAAATGAACTCATGAAGCAAGTTGATGTTGTATTAGCAACAGGTGGTGGAGCGATGGTGCGTGCTGCTTATTCTTCAGGTACACCTGCTTATGGAGTAGGACCTGGTAATTCAGTTCAAATCGTTGCTGAAGACGCAGATGTGTTAGATGCTGCAGGTAAAATCATCATGAGCAAAGCTTTTGATTATGCGACATCATGTTCAAGTGAAAATTCAGTCATTATTCACGAATCGATTTATGATCAGATGATTGAAGAATTTATACGTTTAGGAAGTTATTTTATTAAAGGTGATGATCGTCTAACACTTGAGAACTATATGTGGCCGGTCAATGCTAAAGGTTATCGTTCAATTAATGGTAAAATTGTTGCTCAATCAGCTGAAAAAATTGCTAATGATGCCGGGATTACAATCCCTGCAAATATTAAAGTGTTACTTGTTGAAGGTGCAGAAAATATAGAGAAGGACTTCTTCTCACAAGAAAAGTTATCTCCTGTTTTAACAGTATTCAAATATAAAACTTTCAAACAGGGATATGATATTCTTGTTAGATTAACCGATAATTATGGAACTGGACATTCTTGTGGTATCCATACATTTAATGCTGATTATGTCAATCATCTTGGAACTTATATGAAATCAAGTCGTATCATGGTTAATCAAGCTCAAGCACCAGCAAATGGGGGAGCA
>JAFGTI010000115.1 GCA_016934175.1 Acholeplasmataceae bacterium
ATAAAAAACACTCCATCATTGGAGTGTTTTTTTATTCTATATTACTTTCTATTATTTTCAATTCATCGTTTATTGTATGTAACTCATAAGTATGATTGGGTTCAATATTACCTTCGATCATATTCATTGCGATTAGAGTTTCAATATATCTTTGAATAAATCTTTTTAATGGTCTCGCACCATACTCATCATTAAAACCATGTTTAATCACATATTTTTGCACACTATCATCAAATTTAATATGTAAATTTTTTGCCTCAAGTCGAAGACTTAAATCCTTTAGCATCTTTTTTGCAATTTCAATTTGAATATTTAAATTCAAAGCATTAAATACAATTATCTCATCGATCCGATTAATAAATTCTGGTTTGAATTTCGCTTTGACAAGTTTCATTACTTGATCTTGAGCATCTTTTTCGTAACTCAATAAAAACTCGCTACCAATATTCGATGTCATAATTATAATCGTATTCTTAAAATCTACAGTACGTCCCTGATTATCTGTTAATCTGCCATCCTCCATAATTTGTAGTAAAATATTAAATACTTCGGGATGGGCTTTTTCAATTTCATCAAATAATACAATTGAGTATGGTTTTCTTCGAACGGCTTCAGTTAACTGGCCACCTTCATCATAACCAACATAACCTGGAGGAGATCCGATTAAACGAGAAACACTATGGGATTCCATATATTCACTCATGTCTATTCTTACAATCTGATGCTCACTATCAAAGAGTGCTTCAGCAAGAGAACGAGCAACCTCAGTCTTTCCAACACCAGTTGGTCCCAAGAATAAGAATGATCCAATGGGCCTATTTTCATCTTTTATGCCTGCACGATGTCTAATAATGGCATCACTAATTAGTCTTAATGCATGATCTTGTCCAATAACCCTATTTTTTAAGGTTTCTTCGAGGTGTAATAACTTTTCTTTGTCACCGCTCATAAGTTTAGAGACTGGGATTTGTGTCCACTTAGAAACGATTTCAGCAATACTTTCTTCAGTGACAATTTCAGAGAGTAGTCTGCCTTCTTTTTGTACTTCTAACGTAAGTTGATTAATTTCTTTTTCCAAACTGGGGATTTTACTGTATTGCAGTTCAGCTGCCTTTTGATAGTTGCTACTATTAAATGCTGTTTGCAAATCTAGTCTAAGTTCCTCAAGTGTTGTTTTCTTTAATTTAATAGCATTGATTTGTTTTTTTTCAGCTTCCCATTGTGTACGAAGTTTTTTATCTTGAGTTCTCAGTAGATCTATTTCAAGATTAATCTTTTTGCATCTCTCTTTTGATATAGGATCTGTTTCTTTTTCCAGGGCAGTTTTTTCTATTTCTAGTTGCACTAACCGTCTGAGCACAGTATCAAGTTCAGTTGGCATTGAATCAATTTCTATACGGATAGAAGCACAAGATTCATCAATTAAGTCAATTGCTTTATCTGGAAGAAAACGATCCGAGATGTAGCGATTAGATAGTGTTGCTGCTGCAATAATTGCTGGGTCAGAAATATGAACTCCATGGTGTGCCTCAAATCGCGATTTAAGTCCACGCAAAATACTGATTGTATCAGAAATTGTTGGCTCATCAATTAATACTTTTTGAAAACGACGTTCAAGTGCGCTATCTTTTTCGATATATTTTCGATATTCATTTAATGTCGTAGCACCTACACAGTGCAATTCACCTCGTGCGAGCATGGGCTTAAGCATATTGGAAGTATCCATTGATCCATCAGCACGTCCAGCGCCAATGATATTATGTAATTCATCGATAAAAAGAATGATTTCTCCATTTGATTCTTTTATTTTATTGAGCACAGCTTTTAATCTTTCTTCAAATTCACCTCTGAATTTAGCCCCAGCAACTAAAGATGCTAAATCCAATTCATAAATCACTTTATTTTGTAAGCCAAGTGGAACATCCTTATCTACTATTCGACGTGCAAGACCTTCCACAATTGCGGTTTTTCCAACACCAGGTTCACCGATTAGCACAGGGTTATTTTTTGTTTTCCTAGATAAAATTTTAATAACGCGTCTAATTTCCTCTTCACGTCCAATTACGGGATCGATTTTGCCTTGTTTAACTGCTTCAACTATATTTCTTCCGAATTTGTCTAAGACATTAGGATCCTTACCGTAATCCTCCATTTGTGTCATGTTCATAAACATCCTCCTCTGGCAGTCATCATACCAAACTGCCAATATTATTATAAACTATGTTTTTAGCACTGTCAATAAATAAGTGCTAATTTAACAAAATCTAATTTTTTATGCTACAATATAGCAAAGGAAGTGTAATCATGATAAAAGTACTTTTTGTTTGTTTAGCAAATATTTCAAGATCAACTATGGCAGAAGGTGTTTTTAAGAAAAAAGTTATAGATGCTGGGTTAGAGGAATTGTTTTTTATTCAGTCAAGAGCAACAACAGCTTTTAAACTTAGTAGTCCGCCACATGAAGAAACATTAAAAATTCTAAATAAACTAGATATTGAACTATCTGGAAAGGTCTCTGAAAAAATAATACAAAAAGATTATGTCTATTATGATTTTATTATCGGTATGGATCATATCAATATGAAATATTTACAACGTCATTCTGGTATTTATAGAGATAAAGTTTATTTATTAAGTGATATTGATCCAAAAACAAAAGATTTAGATATTCCAGATCCATATTACACAGGTAATTTTGATGAGGTTTATCAGATGATTAACGAATTACTCGATAAATGGTTAACTATGTTTAAAATGAATAAGCTATTGCATTTTGTTGATTTGAATCAATATTTTATTAATCAGAAACCATTATTTCTTAGAAATCTAGAATATTCTTATTGGGATAAGGAAAC
>JAFGTI010000116.1 GCA_016934175.1 Acholeplasmataceae bacterium
CACACCTGTTCCCATCCCGAACACAGAAGTTAAGCACTTCAGCGCCGAAGATAGTTCCAAGGAGCAAAAATAGGACGTTGCCAGGCAAACCTCACATAATTTTAATAAAAAAAATAAAAAGTAGCGTCACCCCTCATACTGCCTACATAGCTCAGTTGGTTAGAGCACCTGACTGTTAATCAGGGGGTCCCAGGTTCGAGTCCTGGTGTGGGCGCCACTTACAAATACAGACGGCATTTGCCGTTTTTTTTATATTTACTGTATAATTGAATATGTAGTACTAATTATTATTGATTTGAAGGAGATAATATGATTACTAAGAAAGTATTTTGGGATTTATGTATTTACATGATTATATTGGGTATCATTGTTGGTTTAATTTTTCCGTTTTATGCTTTAATGTTAGGAACTCCTAGTTCTCATGTATTAAAACCTTTCTTTATATTATCTTCCGTAGCGGCAGGAATATTTGTAGGTTTTTTTAATTATTTTCTTGCAAAAAGAATTGTGGGTAAAAGAATTAAAGTGTTAGCCATGAAAATGAATAGAATCAAAGAAATCATTTCTGAACGTAACGAAAGTGCAGCAAATATAGATTGTGAAGATGCAAGTTGTCGCATTGTTGTTGATTCTGACGATGAACTCGGTGAAGCAGCATCTTCATTTAATGCGTTGGTTGCCTCCTTATCAGTTTCATATAAAACTGAAAATAGTCTTAAAGTTTTCAATAAAACTATCTCGAGTCGTCTTGAACTCAATTTAATGTGTGATGCTGCGTTAAATCAAATTGTTGATCATAGTCAGTCTGCTGGAGGATTGATTATTATTGAGCAGAATGGAGAACTTGAAATCATATCACATCGTGGAATTAAGGAAAATAAAGAATTATTAAAGCATGAAATCATATGGAGAGTTTTACGAAAAATGGAAATTGAATCAATTCGTTTACCGGAGGATATTAAAATAGATGGCATACTTGTCTCATATCAACCAAAAGAAATTCTATTTGTTCCCATCATCTATAAAGAACTATGCTTAGGAATCATACTATTAGCTTCAACTTCCTATTATAACGAACAAATGAAAAGTGATATTCAATTACTAAATAGTAGTTTTTCATTAGCTCTTAAAAATGCTTTAAGTTATAATCAACTTCAAGAGCTTGCAGCAAATGATCCCTTAACCAATATCTTTAATCGTCGATTTGGTCTAATGAGATTATCAGAAGAATATGCAAGATCATTGAGAAATAATTCACCGATAGGAGTTTTTATTGCCGATATAGATTTCTTTAAGAGTGTTAATGATACTTATGGTCATACTGTTGGTGATCGCGTATTGATTCAAATAACGAGAACAGCAAAACAAGCACTTAGAGAAGGTGATATATTCATAAGATATGGAGGCGAAGAATTTATGGCAATTCTTCCTGGAGCTTCTTATAAGGATACGCAATTGGTTGCAGAAAAATTTAGACGAATGGTTCAAGAATCATCTGTACAGCACTTAGATCAGGAAATAAAGGTAACAATTAGTATAGGTATTACATCATTTCCTGAAAATGATGCATCTAAAATGGAAGAAATTATTGAAAAGGCAGATCAAGCATTGTACCGTGCGAAGGATTCTGGTAGGAATTGTGTTATCTAATGCAATATTAATAGTATAAAAAAACCCTCAATTTTTTGAGGATTTTTTATTAATGAAATAAGAAATTTAGAATTGGATCTATCTGAGCTAGTATAGGAACTATAATGAGTGAAACAATACTCATAAGCTTGATTAAAATATCCATTGATGGCCCAGCTGTATCTTTAAACGGGTCACCAACAGTATCACCTGTTACGGCTGCTTTGTGAGCTTCAGATCCTTTACCACCCAAGTTACCTTCTTCAATATGTTTCTTTGCATTATCCCAAGCACCTCCTGAATTTGCCATAAAAACGGCTAACATGATTGCTGAAACCAAACCACCCATAAGCAGCCCACCAAGACCTTCAGTTCCCAGTAAAATACCAGCTAATATAGGTGAAAATACAGCAATACTTGCAGGAAGTATCATTTCATGAAGTGCTGCTTTTGTTGAAATATCTACACATTTAGCATAATCAGGTAAGGATGTACCTAATAGAATACCTGGATCATTCTTATATTGCCATCTCACTTCATCAATCATTTTATTAGCCGCTTTACCAACTGATTTAATGACTAATGCAGTAAATAAATAAGGAAGCATTGCACCAATAAATAGTCCAATCATTACTCCAGGTTGTAAGATATCAATTCCTGAACCATCAGATAATCCAGCAGATTTTTCAAATGCAAAGAATAGACCGACACTAGTTAATGCAGCTGAACCAATACAGAATCCTTTTCCTATTGCAGCTGTAGTATTTCCAACAGAATCTAGTTTATCTGTAATTTTTCTTACTTTTTCATCTAGTTTGCTCATTTGGGATATTCCACCCGCATTATCAGAAATAGGACCATAAGCATCTACTGATATTGTAATACCTGCTGTAGATAACATACCTACCGCAGCTAAAGCAATACCATACATATCATTGGTTAATAAATAGGAGATAACAATACCAGCTACTAAAATTAAAACAGTAAAGAAAGTAGAAAGCATACCTACTGCGAAACCCGAAATGACGTTTGTCGCGTGACCAGTCATTGATTGTTGTGCAATTTCTTTGACATGTCTATAATCACCTGAAGTATAATATTCAGCTATAAATCCAATACCTATACCAACTATTAAACCTGTTGCAACTGCCCCAAAAATACCCCATGCTCTAATACCATCAAACATAATTTGACTAAAAATCATTGTTGCTATTAATGTGACAGCAACTGCAATATAAGTTGAAATATTTAATGCGAGCTGTGGATTTTCCCAATTACGCATCCTTACAATCATGATAGCTATAACTGCAGCTATTGCTCCAAGTCCTGCAACAACTAATGGAAAGATGACTGAACCCAATATACTTGAAAGCATTGGACTTGTCATAATTATTTGTCCATCAATAACCTGATGAGGAGTAAATGAGACAAAAGCATATAAGCCTAATGTCAATGCAGAGATAATGGAACCCACATAAGATTCAGTTAAGTCTGAACCCATTCCAGCGATGTCACCAACATTATCACCAACATTGTCAGCAATAACAGCGGGGTTTCGTGGATCATCTTCAGGAATACCTGATTCAACTTTCCCAACTAAATCAGCACCGACATCAGCTGCTTTAGTGTAGATACCTCCACCAACACGCCCGAATAAGGCAATCAGTGAAGCACCAAGTCCGTAACCTGTAACTGTATGTATCGCATGAGTCAATGCTAAATATTGTGTTGTTGGATCGCTACTATTCCCTCCATAAACCCAGTAGAAAATAAAAAAGAGAGCCGATAATCCGAATAGGCCTAATCCAACAACAGTAACCCCTAATACTGAACCCCCTGTAAACGCAACTCTTAATGCACTTGACATTCCGTGCATATTTGCTGCATTGGTCGTTCTAGCATTGGCTTTTGTTGCTGTATGCATACCTATCCATCCAGCTAACCCTGAAAATAAAGCACCAAATAAAAATGCAATTGCAGCTTTCCAACCGACACCTTCTGAACCATGTAAGGAAGGAATTAGTTCTACTAGTGATAAAATAGCTGCAACTCCTAAAGCAAAATAAATAATAATGCGATATTGCCTCTTCATGAATGCCATTGCACCTTCATGGATATATGAAGCGATTTCATTAATCCTTTGGTGTTCAACTTTCATTTTTACGATCTTTCTGTATAAGACGTAAGCATACATTAAAGCAATCAAAGCGGAAATAACTGCAATACCGACAAAAATAGTTGTAACAGAAAAGTGCTCAAAAGACATAAGTATTCTCCTTTTTCATTATGTTGGTCGATTATAAATCATATTCAGATGCACTCTATGTTGAAAGTTATATGACTATTTTATCACAATAAACGAAATAGTCTATTAAATTATTTAAAAAAATTAACAAAAAAACACCATGAAATATTCATGATGTTTAATTAATTATTTAAGCAATAATCTTAAGCTGTTTAAAATAACAAGTATGGTTGAAGTTTCATGTGCGACAACCCCTGTAGGTAGCTTAATGTATCCAAAAACATTACTAATCATCAATATGGTAATCACACTAATTGCGAAAACAACATTTTGCAGTGTTATTCTTCGCATTCTTTTCGATAAATTGATAATTTGAGGTAGATTTTCTAATTTATCATTCATAAATATGATATCTGCAGTCTCTAATGAAACATCCGTTCCTGTTCCCATTGCAACACTAATATCTGCAACAGCAAGTGCTGGAGCATCGTTAATACCATCACCAATCATCATGACTTTACCAACAGTTTCTTGGATTTCCTTAATTTTTCTTACTTTGTCTTCAGGGAAGCAATCAGATTCAAAACTATCAACACCAGCTTCTCTAGCAATGGCAGCAGCAGTGAATTTATGATCTCCAGTAAGAAGAACAGTTTGGATATTGAGATTTCTTAAAGCTGTCATCACTTCTTTAGCATTATCTCTAATTGTATCCATGAGGGCAGCAAACCCCACCATTTCTTTATTTTTAATGATTGCAACGATACTATGTCCCAATCCAGTACAACGATCTAACTTTTCTTGAATTTCATGATGCATCGTATAATCAAATCTTCCAATCTCCCAAGTATCATCATCAATCTTGGCTTGCATACCTCTTCCGGAAATTTCATTCGTATTAATATTGTTAATATAATATTTTGCATCCATTGAGTCTACAATAGATTTAGCAAGAGGATGTTCAGATTGTTTTTCTAGTGTATATAATATTGATAAAACTTTTTCTTTATCAAGTGAACTAATGGTTTCAACTCTAACAACTCTTGGAACACCTGTTGTAATTGTTCCCGTTTTGTCAAATACAACAGCTTTTAAACCAATCAGATCCTCTAAATGTTTTCCACCTTTAATCAATATTCTATGATGAGCAGCATTCGATAAAGCCGATAGCATTGCAGGTGTAATAGATGCAACAAGAGCACAAGGTGAGCCAACAACTAATACGACTATACCTCTATAAAAAGCTTCGGATGCAGTAAGCCATCCAAACATAGGAGGAATGAGCATAAATGCAATAGCTAATATAATAACAACATAAACATAAAATTTTTCTATTCGATCAATTAAAGATTGGGAATCAGTTTTTTCTTCTTGAGCATGCTTGACAAAATCAATAATCTTTTGAACGACAGATTCACTTGGATCTTTTGTCGTTTCAACAACAATTGTTGATTCTATATTGATAGAACCTGCGAATACTGTTTCTTTTATTCCACGATATACCGGAACAAATTCTCCTGTGATTGCTGATTGATTTAATGATGTAGCTCCTTTGATGATAATACCATCAACTGGAACTTGTTGTCCTACTTTTACAATGACTTGATCTTTAACTTTAACTTCTGATACTAAAACTTCCTTTTCTTCTCCATTGACGAGAAGTAAAGCAGTTTGTGGCGCTAGTTTTAATAAACTAGTTAAGGCTTTCTCACTTTTAGATGTTGCATAAGATTCAAGTACACCACTAATGGAAAATATTAGAATCAAAATTGCGCCCTCACCGTAATTACCCACAATGAATGCACCTAAAGCTGCAAGAATCATCAATATTTCAACATTGAGTGCTCTATTTTCAATTGTTGAAAGTACACCTTCTTTTGCTTTTGCATATCCACCAATTAAAAATGAAAATCCATATAAAATCATGACAATTAATGAGTCAGGTGATATTATTTTTCCTAAAATAAATGCGGTAATAATCAGTATAAATGAGATAATTACCGATGATGTTTCAATGACAAGTTGTTTTCTAGTCATAAATGCCTCCTACTAAAGTTAGTTTTACACATATATTATATCAAAGTTTTATCATAAATTATAAATAAATGCTCTTTTTATTATAAATAAATTCTTATTTATAAATAAAATAAATTTTAGGGCTTATGATATACTAAAAGTAGGTAAAGTCAAAACTTTTAAAGGCTTAGAATGTTAATAAAAATGGAAACTCTGATGTATGTTAATCAAGATGAGATTATTTTTATTCTTGTTTTCTTGCGAAAAACTGTATAGAAATCCACCATATTTGATATACTATATAGGAGGAGATGAGATAATGGATTATATATATGAAAATCACAAAATATATGTTAAAGATAAAGAAGGAAAAATCATAGTCAATGCGACATTTCCATTTATTGAAGAAGGTACTGTGGTCGTTGATCATACTTATGTTGATCCTTCATTACGCGGACAAGGTATCGCTAGTCAATTAATGCATGAGGTATATAAACATTCAAAAAAATTAGGTTATAAAGTTGTTGCTACATGTCCTTATGCGGTTGTTTGGTTTAAAAAGAATAAGGATTTAAACGATATAGTTGATCAGGATTTGCAATCGCATTTAGCGCCTGAATGTCAAATCTAGGAGATAATAAAATGAAAAAACCTTTATTGATTTTGGTTTCGGGTGGATCTGCATCAGGGAAAAGTACGGTTGTTCAAGAAATTTTAGATAAAGCAGGACTGGAAGATGTTCTCATCATTAAGCATGATGATTATTATCTTGATCAATCTGATTTGCCAATTGACAAGAGATATAAAATGAATTATGATCACCCAAGCTCACTAGATAACGAGTTGTTGTTTAGTCATCTTAAAAAGTTATTGAGTGGTGAGTCGATTAATAAACCAATTTACGATTTTGATTTGTATACAAGAAGTAGTGTTGTTGAACGTGTTAATCCTAAACCTATTATAATCATCGAAGGTATTTTGATTTTAGAAAATGAAAAAATTAGAAGTTTATCGGATATTAATCTATTTGTAGAATTAGATGATGATACAAGATTTATTAGACGTATGCTTAGAGATATGAAAGAACGTGGAAGATCATTAGAAAGCATAATCGACCAATATGAAAAAACAGTTAAACCCATGTTCCACAAATACATAAAGCCAACTAAGAGATATGCAGATGTCATTATACCCAATGATAGAAAACATGATATAGCAGTTGATTTAATTGTGACAAAAATAGAACAAATATTAGGAGATCGGCTATGATATTGTTGGTTGCAGCAATGGATGAAGAGATAAGAGAAATCAAAAAATCTAAGTTTGATAATATTGAAATTATCCTAACAGGAGTTGGAAAAGTAAATGCTGCAATGACTTTAGCTCAATATTTAGTAAATCATCAAGTTGAGGCTATCTATAATTTAGGGTTTTCAGGTGCAACACAACCCTATGAAGTTGGGGATCTAATTTTAGTAAACAGTGCAATGTATCATGATTTTGATTTGTCTCTTTTCGGATATGAGAAAGGGCAAGTTCCTGGTTTTCCACAAGCATTTGTATCTGATTCTTATCTATTGAGTCAAGTCAAAAAGAAATTTCCTAAGATTAAAGAAGCTAATTTATATACAGGAGATTACTTTAAAACTGAACATAGTAGTGAACCCTGTGTTTTAGATATGGAAGGCGCAGCATTGTATCAAGTAGCATATAAAAATAAGATTCCAATGGTTAGTATCAAGGTTGTTTCAGATGTGATGGGTATGGAAAACCATTTTCAATCCTATCGCAAGTTTGAAGCCAAAAAAGGCGCAGAATTGTTAAATCAAGTATATAACAATTTATTTAATGAGGTGAAATAATGAAAGGATTACTTATTTTAAGTCATCATGTTGAAGATGGTGAAGCTTTGGCAACAAGAGCTTTGCTAATCAGAGCTGGACTTGAGGTTACAACAATTACTTATGAAAACACACTAGATATTGTGACTGCTTTTGGATTAAAGGTTAAAGCTGATGCATTTGCTAAAAACATAGATCCAATTGCTTATGATTTCTTAATCATTCCTGGTGGAGCTTATGTAGCTAAAATCGTTGATAAAGATGTTCAGATTAAAGAAATGGCTAAGTTGTTTGATAAGCAAGATAAATTGGTGGCTGCTATTTGTGCAGGACCAAGATTTTTAGGACAAGCTGGTTTATTAAATGGCGTATCATTCACTGCATATGCGGGTAGTGAAAAAGATATGCCTAAAGGTATTTATCTACCAAGTTATAAGGCAATAAGAGATCATAATATTATTACTGCTAGAGGTGCAGGAGCCATTTATGAATTTGTTAATGAAATAATCAAGTATTTATTAGGAGAAGAAAAGGCTCAAGCTGTGTTAAATAGTATTCTATTTTAGTAAATAATAAATTTTGTAAAAAGTATTTTAGACATTAGTTATTATGAAAGTTAGTAACGTATTCATATGGATAGAAACAACAATTAAGTAAAAAAGAGAAAATACTAAATTGATGTGACTATTTAGCTATCAGAAAAATATTTTTAGGATTAATAAAAAAAAATATCAGTTGTGTTCAATATCTGATATTCGCTTTATGTAGCGTTTAAATAAGTCATATACGATTCAATATTTTTCTTTTTATCAATTTTCAGAATTGTATTTAATTTTATTTATACCTTTAGTTTTTGCATATTTCTTTTTCTTTTTTATAAGGGATAATTAGACGCTTTGACTCATCATGTTATCTTTTGATTTTGTAAATATATTTTAATGGAACAGCCGTTAAATAATGCTTTAAAAGAGAGAACAGTAGCATCGTATAAAAAGAATCAAAATCCTTTATTTTTGTCTTGACATTTTAGTATAAATTGGTATAATTATATATGCGCTTGCACAATGGCCCGTTGGAGAAACGGTTAACTCACATGCCTTTCACGCATGCATTCATGGGTTCGAATCCCATACGGGTCACCAATAAAAATTTACAAGGCGCAATACATGACGATATGAGTTTTTGGTTAAACTCAAGGAGCAGTACCCATAGCTCAACTGGATAGAGCGTTTGACTACGGATCAAAAGGTTGGGGGTTCAAGTCCTCTTGGGTACGCCATATTTCGGGAAGTAGCTTAGCTTGGTAGAGCGCCTGGTTTGGGACCAGGAGGTCGCAGGTTCAAATCCTGTCTTCCCGACCATTAACCTGCGGGTGTAGTTAAATGGTAGAACCACAGCCTTCCAAGCTGTTGACGTGAGTTCGATTCTCATCACCCGCTCCAATGACATTAACTGTTGAGTGAATTCAGCAGTTTTTTTATGCCTATAATACATATAATTTAGGGTATAATAATACTGAAACAAAAAAGGGTAGGTAATTTTATATGTCAAGTTTCAAGGATTTAAGAATAGTAGATAATTTTTATCAAACGAGTAGTTTTTTTCCTATGCCAACAATTTTGATTGGTACGATTGATGATGAGGGAAATACAAGTTTAGGTGCCTATAGTTTATGCTTCCCATATTATGTTGCGGGTAAATCATATTATGCGATGCTCTTAGAGTGTAGAAATAGTTC
>JAFGTI010000117.1 GCA_016934175.1 Acholeplasmataceae bacterium
ATTGATGTTTCATCGGGTGGTAATATATTAGTTAAGATTAAAGCTTATCCGGGTTATCAACTAGATTTAGCAAAGACAATTAAAGACTTAACCGGTTTACCTGTTATAGGTGGCGGATTGATAACAGATCTTGTTTTAGCAACTCATGCTATTGGATCTGGAAGATGTGATATGGTCTATTTGGGAAGAGTGCTTTTAAGAGATCCATATGTTGTTATTAATCATGCTAGAGATGTCGGATTTGATATTGTTTATCCAGAGCCTTATATAAGAGGGAAAAAATAAAGTGTATTAATTACATGATTACAAAAAACGTTATAGATAAATTCATCCATAGCGTTTTTATTTATTTTTTTTAATTTATATTACAGTTAACAGTTTTGTTAATCAATGTATCATTGTTTAAGTACTTAATTAATCGGTCTCATAGTTGTCTATTGAATTGTCTCATGCTATAATAATTTTAGGGTTCTTGAATGAGGGTTTATGAAATATATTGCACATAGAGGGTGTCCTTTAAAAGCACCAGAAAATACAATTCCATCTTTTCAAATTGCCGCTGCTAATGAAAAATATTTCGGTATTGAATGTGACATTCACCAAACAAAAGACGACATGTTCGTCGTTTTTCATGATGATACCCTAAAACGGATGTTGCATGTGTCTGGTAAAGTCGAAGATTTAAATTTTAGCGAACTTCAAACTTATACATTTAAATCAGGTAGAAATATCAAAAAATATCCGGATTTGAAGATTCCGTTATTATCCGATTTTTTGGATATTTGTCAAAATGCACATAAAACAGCAATTATTGAAATTAAAAATCTTAATGATATTACACAAGTTATCCCATTGTTATCCTTAATTGAAGAATATTCGACATTAAAAGTGATTGTTATCTCATTTAATATGAACTATTTAAAGTTTATTCGTGCAATTTCTGATATACAACTGCAGCTTTTAATATCTAAGATTGATGATCATATCATCTATGATTGCAGAGCAAATCAGATTGATTTATCATTGGATAAAAAAATTATTTCAAAAGATGTTGTCAAAAGATTAAAAAAAGAAGGATTCAAGATTGGTGTTTGGACGATTGATGATCCGAGACATGTGGAAATATTTAAGAAAATGGGCGTTCACTATTTAACGTCTGACAAACTATAGAATTGAGGAGTGTTTATGAAAATATCAGTAGGTGGCATGATTGCATCTGGTAAATCAACATTGGTTAAGAGACTAGGAGATGCCTTAGATTTACCTGTAATGGAAGAGTTTGAAAAAGATGACGAGGTATTTAATACGCTATTAAAATGGCTGTATGAACAAAAATCTAATGTGGAAATGTTACTTCAAATATATTTTATTCACAATCACTGGTTAAACCAGCAGAAATACAATGGGAATTTTATCGTTGATCGCGATTTAGTTGAACACTGGTTGTTTGCTCAGCACAATTTAAAGAGTATGCCTACAATTATGAATATGTATAATGGTGTTTTTCATTCCTATATGAATCAGATTATTAAACCTAGTATCTATTTGATTTTAGATGTTGATTGGAAAAATTTCGAAGATCGCGTGATGACAAGAGGAAGAAAGCAAGAAATTGATAATTTCGAAAAAAACAAACCTTATTTTTCTAGTTTGTTACAAGATTATGTAACAAAAATAGCTGCACAATGTTCAATCTATGATATTCCATATGTCATTATTAATACAAGTGGAAAAACAGAAGATCAAGTGTTTGAAGAAGCTTTGGCTGCAATTAAGAAAACGCAAAAAGTTGCATCTTACGAACTCAATGATTTAGTTTAGCAATTTATGTAGATAAAAGGATTGTAAAATTGCATTTCTTTTTTAAATTATCACATACATGATGATGACTTTTTTAAAGCGAGAATCATATGATTGAATCACATATAATTAATAAATACGACTTCAAAGTGTCGTATTTTTCTATGTAATGATATAATAATACCGTTCATATGAATAAAGGATGTGTAGCATGAGAAAATATCAAAGAAATAATCGCCCAAGATATTTAAATACGAGCAAAAGAAACAATGAAAAAAGTATTACAATTAAGGAAGAGTCACTATACAAACCTCTACTTGTGATGTTTGTCATTTTCTTATTTGTTATGGTTATACTATTCCCAATTTCAATCTTTGATTCGATGATTCCTGATATTATGGCTTTTTTAAGAAGACTTGTTGGATGGATGAGTTTATCAGCAACTGCAACACTTTTAATATTACCTATTTCAGTTTTCGATGTTGAATTATTAAGAATTTTTTCAAGTGCAGATCTATACTCTAATTGGTTTGTTGTCTTTGTTGTTGGATTTGCTGTTTTCTCTGATACTTTATTTGCATTTATTGGATACCGTTTTACAAAGACATTGAGTAAATTATTTGCTCGAAAAGCTAAAAAGTCAGATTTACAGAAATCAAATGAAAAATTACAAAAATATGGAAATATTGGGATGTTTTTCTTTGCAAGTACGCCATTACCTTTTACACTTGCAATCTATACAGCAGGTGCGGTTAGATTAAAAAAAAGATGGTTCTTAATTGCTGTTGCTTTGGGTCGATTAGTTAAATATTCAGCATTTGCTCTATTCTTGCGAGTCTTTGGCATTAATTTAGTTGAGCTAGGTCAAAATTTATTGACATCGTTATTTGGATAAAATCAAGGACTTTTTCATTACATTTATGTCTCTTGTTATATCAGGCAGTATGTTATAATTTAGACGATGAAATGATTGAAAAATTACATTAAGGAGTTCTACGAATGATTAATATATTAATGAGCAGAGGATTATTGGCAGATCCAAATATGATTTCGAATCTTAAACCAATTATCCAATCCAATCACAAAGTTCTGATAGTTGCACTATCGCATTTCCCTAAACATATATATAATGAGGAAACCTATAATTTATACTATGAAAAAGGAGGAGAATACTATCAAAAAATGATTGATAGTTTTTTACCTTATGATATCAAAGAATCTCAGATTGATTGGATTCACTATTTTAAAGATACACCACAAAGCGCATTGAAAAAAATAGAAAAAGCAGATATTCTATATTTTCCTGGTGGGTCACCAGATTTAATGATGAAAAGAATCGTTGCTTTTGGAATTAAAGAAGCAATCGAACAACATCAAAAAATATACGTTGGATCTTCTGCTGGAACAATGATTCAATTTGGGGATTATCATATATCACCTGATGACGATTATAAAGCTTTTAGATATGAAAAAGGATTGAATCTATTAAGTGGTTTTTCAATTGAAGTACATTATCGAAGAAGAAAAAAACAAAAAGCTGCTTTGAGAAAAGTTAATCGCGCTTTCCACCATGAAATATATGCGATTCCTGATGATGGAGCACTAATAGTTAATGAAAATCATATCCAAACTATTGGTTCAGCTAAAAAAATATATAACAAGAAGGGTGTTGTCAAATCATCATGAAAAAATTTATATTATATTACGTGATTTTCAGCATTGTCATGCTTGCTTTTATATTTTTATTTACCATTATCCAGGAATCTAATAAAAGATCTCTTGATTTATTTTATGAACTCGCGGATGATGCATTAGAATCTAACAATTTAGATGAATTTATCAAATATCAATCCATTGCTTATCAAAAAATTGATCAAATCGAAACATCAACATACACTTTCCATATTTATCAAGTGATTGCAAAAAAAGATGATGTATATAGCAATCAATTTTCGATATTTGTTGTTCCTAAAATTGAGATTAGTAGCGCAACTTCGCTAAATGATCTTAACGATCAAACAGGTATTATCATCACTGATTCAGATACATCAGATATTGTGTATCAAACAGCAGAAGACTCAAGTTATACAGATTATGCTATTAGCTACGGCATTAGGCGGATTGGATTCTATTATTATGCGATTGATTTAGATGAAACTCGCAATTTAGATATCATATGTAAAGATTATGATTCTCAAACTATATTATCAACATCAATAGCATTAACTTATATTGCATATAATCCATCAGATTTAGGCACACTCTCATTAGGATATAATGATACTGAAATCGAGAATTTACTAAATTTGAGAGCATATATACAGCCTGCGCTACTAAAAAATATAACAATTTTTCTTGTTGTTGATATTCTTGTAGGAGCAATTATATATTTCATTTTAAAAAAGAAAATACTTAAATAGGAGCCAAAAAAAATGAAGCATTATAAAACCGCAAAAGGAACGAATGAATGGTTAAAAAAAGTTCCAATTTCAGTTAGTTCAAATGATGATTTTGAAGAGATTATTATTCATCCTGAACAATTAAAGCAAACCATTATTGGTTTTGGTGGAGC
>JAFGTI010000118.1 GCA_016934175.1 Acholeplasmataceae bacterium
AAGTTAATCGCTATTCTTATTCTACAAAATAATCATCAAAAACTTAAATACAACCCTTTTTATGTGATGCTGCATTATCTATTTAGAATACAATGGATTGGGGCGAAACTTAATGGTCCCTTGATTCATGTTAGAAAAAAGAAGTGTAATGGTTGCGGACTTTGTGCTTCATTATGCCCAGTACAAAACATACAAATGCGCAATGGGATTCCTCATTTTTCTCATGATTGCACAATGTGTATGAATTGTTCATTGGTTTGTCCTCAAGATGCAGTAAGACCAGGCATACTGAATCTATGGAGAGTGAATGGGAGATATCCTTTTCATAAATTAATTGAAAATCCAGATATTTCATCGAGCTATATTGATGATAATACAAAAGGGTATTTTAAACTTTTCCTTCCGTATTATCAACAGACTTATAAAGAAATCAAAGAGATCACAGGCATAGATTATCAAGAAATTTGATTTCTTCTAAAGATAAAAAACGATAAGCGTATCGTTTTTTTGATTATTTATGAGTTTTAAGATAAAATAGTAGAGGTGGAATATGCATATGTATATTCATAAAAATAGAATAAGGAGTAAGATATCATGGACGCATTTAAAGTAAAAGAAAATATATACTGGGTGGGAGCAATCGATTGGAATTTAAGAGATTTTCACGGTTATTCAACTGATCGTGGGGGAACTTATAATGCATATTTAATCATTGATGAGAAAATTACATTAATAGATAATGTTTATGCACCATTTGCTAGTGAGATGATATCTCGTATAAAATCAGTGATTGATCCATCAAAAATTGATATTATTATTTCTAATCATAGTGAACCCGATCATAGTGGAAGTATTCATGAAGTTTTAAAATATGCACCAAATGCCAAAATATATGCTTCTGGACCTGCAGGTGTAAAATCAATGGTAGGCACTTATCATGACATAAAAGTCATACCTGTCAAAACAGATGAAGTCGTTAATATAGGAAAAAGGGATCTTAAATTTATTCAAACACCTTTAGTACATTGGCCTGATAACATGGTTACTTATAGTGCTTATGATAAGATTTTATTTTCTAATGATATGCTAGGACAACACATCGCTTCATTTAAAAGATTTGATGATGAATATGAATTAGAATTTTTATTAGATGAACTTAAGAAATATTATGCGAATATAGTCTTGCCTTATGGTGCTCAAACTCAAAAAGCACTTACTGCAGTGAGAAAACTTGATATTGAATTAATTGCGACTAGTCATGGTGCAATTTGGAGATCACACATTAAAGAAGCATTAGACTTATATGAAAAGATGAGTACGTATCAAAAGGTTAATAAAGCAGTTGTTGTTTATGATTCTATGTGGGGAAGCACAGAAAAATTAGCATTAGAAATTGCTGAGTCATTTGATCAAGCAAGTATTCAAACCTTAGTTCGAAATGTACGTAAAACTCCACTTTCTGATATTATATCTGATTTAACTGATGCGAGTTATATTGCTGTCGGTTCACCTACATTAAATAATGGATTAATGCCATCTATGGCAGCATTCCTATGCTACCTGAAGGGATTAAATCCAAGAAACTTGAGTTATTTAGTTTTTGGTAGTTTTGGATGGGGTGGACAAGGTGTCACGCTTGCAACAAAAGAGCTTGAAGAAATGGGATTTAAACAAATTGTTGAACCGATTCGTGTTCAATATGCTCCTTCAGCTGAACAAGTTAAAGTTATTAAAAAAGATATAACAGATACATTATTAAAACTTCAATCAAAATAATATAAAAAAACAGGTTCACTCTACTAGGAGAGACCTGTTATTTTTTTATTGCCCATCTTAGTTTTGCTGATCTAGCGCGACTATTTGAGCTTTGTTCATCCATCGAGGGTCTTATAGGGCTCACTGATATTTCTTCATAAATACCTTCTCTAAAATAATGCTGAAATGATTTTTTAACTAGTCTATCTTCACCTGAATGAAATGAAAGAATAGCTACACGTCCTTGATTATTCAGAATAGAAGGGAGTTTCTCTAAAAACTCATATAACACTTCAAATTCATGGTTGATATCAATTCTTAATGCTTGAAAGGTACGTTGGCAAGATTTCTTGATTTCTTCATCACGCTTTTCATTTGGAATAAATTTTAAAGCTTCCTTAATGATACTTTGTAATTGAATGGTTGAGTCTATGTGTATTCCCTTTTTGTATTCAGAGATAATTGCTGCAGCAATTTTTGCTGCATAAGGTTCATCAGAATTTTCTTTTAACATGCCTTCAATTTCATCTTGATTTAATTCTCTTAACCGAATAGATGCTGGGATACCAGAACTTTGATTCATTCTTAAATCTAGGGGACCCTCAGCTTTATATGAGAAGCCACGATTAGGATCATCAATTTGCATTGAAGAGACTCCTAAATCTGCAAGTATAAAATCAAAAGGACCATAATCTAGTGAGAGATAATCAACATCTTTAAAATTCAGTTCTTTTACGGTTAGTATTTTTGGACCATAGCCTAAATTTTCTAAGCGTTCTTTGGTTTTTGGTAGCTCAATAGAATCTGTGTCTATTGCAACGATATGACCTTTATGATTTAATTGTTTAAGCATTTCTAAAGTATGACCACCATAACCTAATGTTGCATCTAATCCTTTTTGTCCTGCTTTAATTTGTAGGAAATCAATAATTTCTTTGACACAAATAGGTCGATGCATACCGGCAGGTGTATTCCCTTTTTCTATAATATGTTCTATTGTTTCTACATATTTATCTGGTTGCAACTCTTTATATTTATCATTGAAAGATTTTGGATGAGTTCCCTTATATCGTTTGCGTCTATGATATTTGATATCGTCGTTTTCCATATGTTTTTCCTTCTATTTTTTAGAGGTTTCAATTTGATGTGAATACAAATATTATGATACCAAATAGGCACTATAAAAGCAAACATCGAAGCATAAGAAAGTCGCCTGATATGATATGATTTATTCAATTTTAAGAATATTTTAAAAAAAATGATGCTGTTGATTGTTCGATTAATTTGTGTTATTGTGGTATTGCCGCATTTACGATTTTAGCAGATGGTTTTGGGTTTGATGATCTATTTGAAAACAGTGGATTTCAAATTGCACTTGGAATTGGTTTAATGACGATAATTTTCTTAAGCAATGCGCTAATTATAAGATTTAGAGGTATAAGAAAATAAAAACAAACATAAAAAAATATCGTCAACTCAAAGATTTAACCCAACAGCAACTTGCAGACTTAGTAAATGTAAGAAGAGAAACCATTGTCTTTTTGGAAAAATGAAAATATAATCCATCTTTAAATCTAGCAATACTAATCTCAAGGATTTTGGAAACACCAATAGAAGAATTATTCATTATCGAAGAATAAAGAAACTGCATTCAGCAGTTTTTTTATTATGTTAGCCGAAGGGTAACATAAAACCACCTGCTATGCGGGTGGACTCAAAAAAGCGGAAGCGTTAAAAAAAAGAATCC
>JAFGTI010000018.1 GCA_016934175.1 Acholeplasmataceae bacterium
AATTATTTTAAAACACTAGGACTACTCGTTAAAATAATAACTTTTTGTTATTTTTGAGTAGTCCTTTTTTTAAAACTATGAACAAAAGATATCGCATAAAGAAAAGTAGCGAAATCGATGCGATCTTTAAGGTCAAAAAAGTTAAAAGTGACAGTTGTTTTGCCGTTTATCAATCAGAGGATGCTAATGGAGTAAATTTTCGTTTTGCTCTTTCGATAGGTAAAAAGTATGGAAACGCAGTTTCAAGAAATTTAGCAAAAAGACGAATAAGAATGATTGTGAGTGAAGTAAAAAATCAATTTAGTCAAAATAAATTGTTTGTTATCGTAATTAAACCTCAAAGTCACGATTTATCGTATAAGGAAATAAAGGACAAGTTACTTGTCTTGTTTGAAAAATCAAAACTTATGGAGAATATAAATGGGTAAAAGAATATTTTTTATTGCTGTAATCTTCATGCTAATCCTCAGTTTAGCATCATGTAGTGGTGGTGAAGATCCAGTAACAATGATTGTGGTGAATAACCCAATCGGAGATACAATGGCGTATGATAAATTAGTATTTACTAGTGATGAAGCAGATAGTATTGTCTTTAAAGGCGATAATGGATTATCATATTGGGCATTAACTGAAGCAGGAACAGGATCTCTCGTTAATTATGAAGGATCGCTTCCAATTGGTGAAAATGTAACAACAGATGATAATGGTGTACGCACGTACACATTCGATGTAGATGGAATTTCAGCTAGTTTTCAAATTTATGTGATTCCAGAAACACTCAACGGAAGCGTTGATGATATTGTTATGACAGCCTTTCGATATGAAAAAGACAACGTACTTTATCAGCAGGGTGAAGAATTCAATTCCTCAGGGTTGATGGCTTATGTTGTTTATCGCGATGGGACTGTTGAAGAATTAAATGGTAGCGAAGCTGCAGTTGCTCAATTATTTGATGTCAATGGATATACGCCTGCGAACGCTGATGGATTTAACAACAAAGTAAGTTATACTGTAACATTTGCTTATCAAGACTATTCACACGATTTCGATGTTTACGTTGCAGGTGGAGAAAGACCTCTATCAACTGCAAACGCAAACTTCTTTGATTGGGTTTTAGTTATTCCGGTTGCATTTGTGATGAATTTCTTTGCAGGCTTCTTTGGTAACTCGTTTGCTATTGGTATCCTGTTTACCACAATAATCGTGCGTACGCTCGCGTGGCCGATTTATGCAAAGAGTAATGACTTATCGATTAAAATGAATGTGGCTCAACCAGATATGCAACGTGTTCAAGCGAAATATGCAACTAGAAAAGATCCACAATCACAACAAATGATGCAAATGGAAATGATGCAGGTCTATAAAAAGCACGGAATTAATGTTTTAGGATGCTTAATGCCATTCCTTCAAATGCCAATATTTATTGCAATGTATGGTGTGGTAAGACGTATTACAATTCCAGGCGGTTTATATGTTGACAATGTTGCCAATACTAATTTCTTAGGAATAAACCTCGCAAATGGTCAAGATGGAATCATCGGTATGATTCTTGCTGGTATTGTTGGTGCTACAATGTTCTTATTACAACGTATTTCAATGAAAAAACCTAGTTATGCGAAAAATACGGTTTCACATAATGCAAATGCACAAGCAGCTCAGACACAAAAAACAATGAAATACGTCAGTTATTTTATGGTAGTTATGATGGCTTTTGCTTCGTTCCAAAGCAATGCACTTGCGCTATATTGGATATTCGGGAACATTTATTCATTAGGACAAACAGTAATTAATAGAAGATTAAATGAAAAGAAGCACGAACAATTGCAACAAAAACAATTAATGGGGTGATTGAATTATGTTAAAAAAAGTAGAATTTGAAGCAAA
Organism: Acholeplasmataceae bacterium; assembly: GCA_016934175.1. Classification (GTDB taxonomy): domain Bacteria; phylum Bacillota_I; class Bacilli_A; order Acholeplasmatales; family Acholeplasmataceae; genus Peloplasma. The sequence continues at coordinate 1,885 of JAFGTI010000018.1, forward strand.
ATCACTGCAAGAAGCTGAAAAACTAGCGGTTGAGCTGTTAAGAATACAAAAAGATAAGATTAAATTAACTGTCACAAAAGAAAAGAAAGGTTTAATGGGTTTTGGAGCATCAGCTATGTATGAAGCTACACCAAATGTCAATTTAGCTGTTGAGGGGAAAATCTATCTTGAAGATATTCTGAAGACAATGGAAATAAAAACCAGAATGGAAGTTAGAACACAAGCTGAAGGTGAAGAAATTTATTTTCATGTGGAAAGTGATGAAAATGCGTTATTGATTGGACGTGAAGGAAGAACGCTTCTAGGACTTCAGTTTATGCTACGTAATTACTTAAACACTTTTATCGAGGGACATATGATTATATCCTTAGATATCGGTAATTATCACGAAAATAGAAAAAAGCAACTTGAAATTCTCGCAACAAAGACTGCAAAAGAAGTCGCTCAGACTAAAATTCCAGTTAAATTAGATCCTATGAACGCTTATGATCGTCGTATTATTCACACTAAATTAAGCGAGTGGAGAGACGTTGTCACCGAATCAGAAGGTGAAGGAGAGCATAGATCCTTAGTAATTAAACCAAAAAGGTAGTCTTAGACTACTTTTTTTATTTTTTATGTGTACAAAAACCTAAATTTAATAATTATTGGTCATTTTTCTCTTTAAGTGAAATAAAACATATTACATAATTACGTTATTAATCATTAAATACATGGTAAAGTATATAAGAACATATAAATTACACTAATTTCATAAAAAGTTCACAAAGGAGAAATAACATATGAAGAATTTTAAAGGATTTACAATATCTAAAATATTAACATTGGTACTTTCTATTGGATTGCTGTTTGCAGTCATGGGTTGTACTAAAGATGAAGATAATTCAATTGCAGTTACTGCAATTTCACTGCAAAGTGCTGGTGATGTGACAACAATAACTACTTACGCTGGTACACTTCAATTATCTGCAACCATAGCACCAACCGATGCAACGAACAAACTCGTTACATGGTCAGTCACCAATGGTACAGGAACTGCAACAATTGATCAAAACGGAGTATTATCTGCATTAACAGATGGAATTGTTACAGCTAAAGTAGTATCTCAAAGTATCCCAGATTTAAATGCTATATTGGTTATTACGATTAGCAATCAAATCACTACCAATGCTGCACCATTAGCAAGTGCAATATCAGAAGCGAATCTAAATCTTAATGAAACAATGGTTGGATTAACTGCGGATGAATTTGTCTCTTCTATAGAATGGGTTGTAGCCATTGATCGAACAACATATGTAAATGCAATTACAACTGCACAAGCAGTTTTAGACCAAGGTACACTTACTGATACAGAAGTTTCTGATGCAGTTGATGCTCTTGCTTTAGCTACACTTGCATTTGATGCAAATAAACAATACGGAACAAAAGTTGTACTTAGAGTTAATTTAGGTACTGCTGAAGATTTTGCAATCCTATCTAAAACAGGGATCGCAACTACTGGAACAACTTCGATTATCGGAAACATTGGAGTTAGCCCCGTTTCTGCAACATATATTACTGGATTTGGATTAACCATGGATAGTTCAGGTGAATTTTCAACGTCATTATTAGTCACTGGACAAGTATTTGCCGCAGATTATGATGCAGGTGGAACACCTGCGTATTTAACAACTGCAATTGCAGATGTATTAATCGCTTATAATGATGGAGCAGGAAGAACAGCGGATTATACTGAATTGCATACAGGTGATTTAAGTGGTAAAACACTTACAAGTGGTGTATATATGTGGAGTAACAACGTTCTTATCAATACAGATTTAACACTTAATGGTAGCTCAACTGAAGTATTTGTATTTCAAATTGCCGGATCATTAAATATGGCAGCAAATGTTGAAATCACTTTAACAGGCGGTTTATTAGCTGAAAACATATTTTGGGTAGTTGCTGATACTGTAGCAATTGGTGTTGGTTCTGATTTTCAAGGAATCATTCTAGGTATGACTAATGTTAGTATGAGTACCGGTTCAACAATTACTGGTATGATTTACGCTCAAACTAGTGTGTCACTTGATGCAACAGTTGTAACAAAACCAGAGTAAGTATATTTTTATACAAAATAAGAAAAAACTGATTCCAAAAATAGAGTCAGTTTTTTCTTTATTATGAATAGTGTTTTATGGATACATCGTAGATAAAACAAAATGCACCCCTTTATAATAATAAAATAGCGCTTATAGTACTTGAGTTTTTAGATTCGTTCCTGTTGCTAAAAACTGTGCAAGATCTGTATGCTTAACTCTCCAATATTTTCCAATCTTAATAGCAGTGAGATCACCACTTTTTATGTAATTATAGATAGTTCTTTGAGTAACTTTTAGAATATCTGCAATTTCATCAATTGTATATAAAGTAAATTCAGCTGGTAGACTATTTGGCATTTTGCCACCTCAATATTTCAATATGTATAGAGCACAACACGTGTACAAACTTATTATAATACATTATATACATATAGACAAGTTAAATCGTCTATAAAGCACATAATATTCATATAAATGTATCTATTTATCATAAAATGTGGTATATTGGATATGTAGATACGATGTAATCATAGTCTAGGGGCTATCTATACTATTCATAAAAGGAAGATCATTGTTTCTGAAGCTTCCATTAAGAATTGATGAGTTACCTGGAGGTAAAAAAAATGTATATTTTATTATGGTTATTATTTGGTGCAATTATAGGTTGGTTAGCGAGTATTTTTATGAGTACAAATCGACGTATGGGTTTGATAGCAAATATTATTGTTGGTTTAGTAGGTTCTGCACTTGGTATGTGGCTTATGGACTTGTTAGGATTTGGTAATATTGATACTTTTTCATTTACAGGCGTATTAGTTTCAGTTGGAGGAGCAGCATTACTTATTGGCATCTTAACTGCATTTCATAAACGTTGAGATGATGAAAAAAACAAAAGATATAGATAGTAGATTTATTAGTATTATTCTTGGAGTTTTAGCAACAATGATGATTCTATTTCAAGTATTGGTTTTAAAAGATTCTGATACTTCTTTTACAGGGTTAGAAGTTGCATTTGGACATGAATTTGCAAATTTAGGTCAATTAGCGAGCGGAGAAATCAAATTCAATCCAATGGTCTTATTAGCATTTATTTTTCCGCTAGCTGGATCATTAGTGTTGATGTTTACAAAAAAAGGATATTTAGTTTCAACCATTTTATTTGTTGTAGCAACCATTTTTATTCTTATGATTCCTCAATTTACAACAGTCACAGTCACATTATTTGGCAATCCTAGCGTCATAGACGTCGAATGGGTACGCGGATTAGGTCTCATATTTGCTGCTATCTTATCGTTTGTTGGTGCGATGATAGGGCTATTTAAATTATATAAAAACTCATAGAAACGTGAAAAAGTTAAAATAAAATTTAGCTTTTTTCATTTACTTTGCAAAGATACAATGCTAGTTTTTTCATGAGTAAATAAGTGAATTTTAGCAAAAACATTAAAGAAATAAAAATCTTCCTTTTTTATTTTTTTGATTTCTCGACTATGATGGTTTCGAGTGGTATAATATAGTCAAGTTAATAATAGGTGAAAGCATGTATAGTCTTTTAAGAACCAGAATAAAAACTAAAAAGAAAAAAAGAATTACGATAGTTAAAACTATCATTTTTCTTCTTTTAATTATTCCTGGATTATTTATCTATGGTTTTGGTGTAGCACTATCTGAAAATATAAAAACAGACCAAGAAATAGCTAAATTTAAAGATAGAGCAAACGGAAAATATGTCGAGGAAACATTTAACTATAATGGAACCAGCCAAATTAGAAGATATTATGAGGTTTCACGTGAAACATCATATGAACTTGATGATACACGTAGTGTATTTTATAATCCTACACGTATGTATTTAGGTCAAAAGGGAGATATTTTCGTTGCACACGACTCACCATTCCCTAGCGTTCCGGTGATTCATCAATTTATATCTTATTATTTTGGTGGACACGCAGCTATTAATAACGGGAATAATCGGTTTATTGAAGCAGTTGGATTTCCTGATGATGATGAAACTTTACTTGAAATCATTTTACAACCTGGCAATGAGCCAAATGATTATAGTACAAAAGTTGGTCTTAGTTCTTACAATTATTGGCTTAACCCTAAATTTAGAACGACAAGTGATAAATCCTATCCGTATTTTGGAACATATTATCGAGAAGATTTTGTGGGTTTAAGAGTTAAAGGGATAACTAGTGATCAAATTGACGGTGTGGTTGAATATGGTGAAGCACAAGTGGATTATGCGCTTTATAACTTCACATTTTTCTTAGATATGGAATATAAGTTTTATTGCACTGATTTAGTTAGCAGAGCATATCAAGATGTAATGGTTTTAGAAGAAGACCAACATAATTACTCAAGAGCACTTAACGATGATAGATTTATTACATCTGTAAATGACATGATTCTTTCAAAAGAAACATATATGATTTTTTATGTTGAGATTATAGATGAGATCGTTAATATCTATTATCTTGAAGATATTTAAGGAGGCTTCTAATGACAGATTATATTATTATCATTTTACTCGCGATTCTTATTATTATTACTGGATATTATAGTTTTATATTTTTTAAATATAAAAATACTAATGGTAACGAATCTAAAGCCGATCAACGTGATGCAAACAACGAACTCAAACTCTACTTTCAAAAAGAGTATGGTGATTTAAAATTTGAAATGGGGAAATTGTTCAGTGAATCAAATAAAACCAGTCTTACCGATTTAAACGCTTTTAAAGATCATATGATGCAACATATTGATACTCAAATGAAACAAATCAACGACAAGGTCGAATCTAGATTAGGCAAAGGCTTTGAAGAAACTAATAAGACATTCATTAATGTCATCGAGAGATTAAGTAAAATCGATGAAGCACAAAAGAAAATTGAAACATTATCTACGGAAGTTGTTTCACTTAATGATTTGTTAACTGATAAAAAAACTAGAGGTATATTTGGGGAAGTTCAACTTTATCAGCTTTTATCAGCAATATTAGGAGAAAACAAAGGGTTATATGAGAAACAAAAACTCATGTCAAATGGAAATATAGCCGATGCAGTAGTTCATGCACCTGAGCCATTGGGAACAATTGCTATTGATTCTAAGTTCCCATTAGACAACTATAAAAGAATGGTTGATCGTTCTTTAGGTGACGCAGATAGAAAAACAGCAACAAAAGACTTCAAAAATGATGTAAAAAAGCATATTAATGATATCTCAAGTAAATATATTATCTTGAATGAAACGGCTGATCAGGCTTTCATGTTTGTTCCTGCTGAAGCAATATTTGCTGAAATAACAGCTTATCACGAAGATCTCATTGAATATGCAATGAAAAATAAAGTATGGATGGCTTCACCTACAACACTTATATCAACCCTATCAATGATTCAAATGGTCGTAAAAAATATACAAAGAGATGAACAAGCGAAAGTAATTATTCAAGAACTTATTAAATTGGGTGACGAATTTAGAAGATATAGTGAAAGATGGGACAAACTTAAAAAGTCAATTGAAAGTGTCTCTAAAACAGCAGAGCAGGTTCATATTACATCAACTAAAATCAATTCAAAATTCAAACATATTTCAGAAGCTAAATTTGAAGAAATTGATGAAGGCGAACTAGAAGATGATCAAGATGAAACCATTGAAGAACTAGATTGACAAATACTTGATTTAAATGTATAATAATGGATAAATCAGTGATGAGAGAGTAACTCTTAATTGTGGTATAAGCGAATCAGGGATGGTGCAAGCCTGAGCATAACAATAAGAGCGAAAAACACTCGGAGAGATAGAAGAAATCCTCATGGAAATTAGAACTATCCGCAATCCTGCGTTAAAGGATTCAAGGGCTAGAAGAATTTTTTCTAGAACTAAGGTGGTACCGCGTATTTTTACGTCCTTAGATTTTTCTAAGGGCGTTTTGTTTTTTATAACTTATGAGCTTTATAAAGGCTTTATCAAAAGGAGATTATCGTATGGAAACATCAGTAAAAAGTATTTATAGAACTTCTGAATCGTTACTTAAAAAAGAACTTGTTTTATATGGTTGGGTTAGAAATAATCGCGCCCAAAAGGAGTTTGGTTTTATCAATTTTCACGATGGAACTTTCTTTGAGAGTATTCAAGTAGTTTATGAAGAATCTAAGCTCGATAATTTCAAAGATATTCAAAAAATAAGAGTAGGAAGTTCTGTTGAAATTAAAGGTCAACTTATTTTGACACCTTCTGCAAAACAACCCTTTGAAATTAAAGCGACTTCAGTCATTTTATTGGGAGATTCCTCAGAAGATTATCCGATTCAACCGAAACGTCACTCAAGAGAGTTTCTAAGAGAAGTTGCTCATTTAAGAGTGAGAACAAATCTTTTTCACGCTATTTTTAGAATTAGAAGTATCGCTTCTTTTGCTATTCACGAGTTTTTTCAAAATCAAGGATTCATCTATACCCATACACCAATCATTACGGGAAATGATGGAGAGGGTGCTGGACAAATGTTTAATGTCACTACGCTTCCGCTTGAAGACCTTCCTTATAATGAAGAAAAACAAATTGACTTTAAGAAAGACTTTTTTGGGAAAAGAACAAATCTAACAGTTACAGGACAACTTGAGGCTGAAGCTTATGCATTGGCATTTAAGAACGTTTATACATTTGGACCAACATTTAGAGCTGAAAATTCTAACACGCAACGTCACGCATCTGAATTTTGGATGATTGAACCTGAAATGGCGTTTGCTGATTTAACTAAGGATATGAAAGTTGCTGAAGATATGGTTAAATACATTATTAAATATGTATTTGAAAAAGCTCCTGAAGAAATGGTTTTCTTCAATCAATATGTTGAACCAGGTCTTTCAGATCGATTATTGAAAGTTTTGACTCAACCTTTTGCTAAAGTCACACATAAAGAAGCAATAAATATCCTATTAAATAGTAAAGAAAAATTTGAAAATACACCTAAACAAGGTCAAGACATCAATACTGAGCATGAAAAATATTTGACAGATAAACACTTTAAAAGCCCAGTATTTATCGTTGATTGGCCCAAAGATATTAAGGCATTCTATATGAGACTAAATGATGATGGAGAGACAGTAGCTGCTATGGATTTACTTGTCCCTGGAAGCGGAGAATTAATAGGCGGATCACAAAGAGAAGAACGAATTGATTTTCTATTGAAGCGTATGGATGAGATGAATGTACCAAAACGTGATATGCAGTGGTATATAGATTTGCGCAGATATGGTGGTTGTGTCCATTCAGGATACGGCATGGGATTTGAACGACTTATTATGTATTTAACAGGTGT
>JAFGTI010000119.1 GCA_016934175.1 Acholeplasmataceae bacterium
AACTTTAAATTACGTGGACTATCAATTTCTTTAATTTCACCTTCTACAACAAAAGCAACACGGTCGCATAGTTGATCGACATCAGTCATGATATGACTTGTCAAAAATACCGTGCCACCAGCTTTTTTAAATTCACGAATCATATCTTTAAGTATCATCGCATTCGTGGGATCAAGACCATTGGTTGGTTCATCTAAGAAAAGCATATCTGGACTGTTTAGCATTGCTCTGACAAAATTCAAACGGATTTTCATGCCTTTAGAGTATTCACCAACCATTTTATCTCTATCTTCCCATAAACCTACTCTTTTCATCAAAGTCTCAATATCAGCATTTTTTTGATACAGTTTTAAGAAGAAGTTGATATTTTCCATCGCTGTCATTTTCGAAAAATGGATAGGCATTTCAAAACTCACACCAATTTTTTCAAAGAAACTTTCATCCATTTCCGCAATATTTGTACCATCATAAGAAATAGCACCAGAATAGCGGTCAAGAAGTTTAATTAAAATCTTTTGTGTTGTACTCTTACCTGCTCCACTTGGCCCTAAAAAGCCAAATATTTCTCCTTTTGCAATTTCAAATGAAATACCTTTGATCGTTTCCTCTTTGTTTTTTGGATATGTAAATCTTAAGTCTTTTACAGCAAACATATCATTCGATTCCTTTCTTAAAGATTTCTATAAAGTCTTGAATTTTCTTTTCTATAACAATGGGGTCCATATCATCTTTGATATATTCCTCAAATGTAACCTTATTTGAAACTTCTAGCATCACAGCTGCTAAGAAATCTGGATCAAGTGAAGCTCTTATACGTCCCATTTGTTGATCTTTACTAATAAATTTTGAAAATAATTCAATACCTTGTTTCATAGCATGATCTAACATTTGAGAGTGCATAAATTGATTAGATGAAATCACTTTTCTTCCAGCCTTAACCAATTTTGGATTTTTCATAGCAAAATCATAACCTTTAATATAAATCTGATGAAATCTTTCTAAAAAAGGTATGTCGTAATCCGTATTAAATAGATCTCCATAAAATTCATACTTTTTTTGATATATATATTGATAGAAATGCATATATAAATCTCGTTTATCACTGAAATATTGGTAGAAACTACCTCTAGAAATATCTGATTCTCTAATAATATTTGCTATATTGAGATGCTCAAAAGTATGCTGACCCATTTCATTAAGAGCAGCATCCATAATACGTTCTTGTTTTTCTCTAGGAAGATTATAAAATGTTTGAGTTGGCATGAGTTCACCTCAATGTGACATGCTTGTCATATTGATAGTTTACGCTATTTCTTGTCGAATGTCAATAAAAAAAGAAGAGAGCATATAGCTCTCTAATGTAGGTGTATATTATTTTTACTCTTCGTCTGTTTCTGAATCGTCTTGTTCTTTTTTACGTGTAACTAAAACCTTATAAAGTTGATCTTCGATTTTAAATATTTCTACATTATGAATATTACTCAGCTGATTGACGTATGTCACCATTTCTGTTTTATCAGTAAATAGTTTGACTTCATTCTCTATATCCATGAAATATTTCTTCTTAATAATTCTTTCGGGACGATCATATCCTCTTGGTGTATGTCTATGCACATTTCTAAAAACTCCATGGATTTTTTGTTCGATATCATCATGTAATTCTCGTTCAATTTCATCTTCTAATTCATCTGTTTCTATTATTATTTTTTTGGGCATTTTCCCACTCTCTCTCACACCTACAATTTCAATATACATCAAGTTAGAAAGTGTGTCAAGATGAGATTAATTTTTGATTTTACATTTTCCGTATTTGATTTCTCTTGTTATCCAAAATAAACCAATAAAAATAATTAATAATGAAATAATTTTATAAGGATAACCTGCAAGTGGTAAAGCGATAACAGAAAAGGCAATACCTATACTTGCAAAAAAAGCAATAATACATGATGTACAGCCATACGTAAGGACTCCAAAAACAATTGAGATGAAGCCAAGAGATGACCCTTTTCCTTCTTTTCCCTTCAATTCAACCATAGCAGTGCTTAAATTCATCAATAGTGAACTCAAGAATGACATAACTAAATTTGTGATGATATTGATTACAACTAAATAAAGACCATATACATCTATCATTTCAAGATAGGTCATATTTAGGCGGTCTACTATGGTATAAATAATCAGTATAAGTATAAAAAATAGAGATCCTTGAATGATATATTTTTTAGTTAATTGTAATTTAAATGCTTCACGTAACATCTATAATCTCCTTTGATTAATTTTTGTCTAGTTAAAGTATATCATATCCCATACATTGTACAAACCAAGATACAACGAGTTTTTATTCATACTTTTTTATTGACAATCAAATCATATCATATATAATATATATGTTATGGTTTATTATAGTTTAACTCGTTGTTTACTATTAATAAACAATAGCGCAAATAGACTACTTTAGGTTTAAAAAGAGTAAACATCAGGAGGTGTATTATGCCAGCACTTATTGAATTAAAAGATATAACTAAAGAATTTAATGGTCAAGTTGTATTAAGGGGTATTGACTTAACAATTGAACCTAATGAATTCGTCACATTATTAGGGCCATCTGGATGTGGTAAGACAACGACACTAAGAATTATAGGTGGTTTTGTTGATCCAAGTGCCGGTGAAGTCCTTTTTGATGGCAAAAGTATTCTTGATACACCTGCTCATAAAAGACCTACAAATACTGTTTTTCAACGCTATGCTTTATTCCCTCATCTAGACGTATTTGAAAATGTTGCTTTTGGATTAAGAGTAAAAAACGATTCTTTATCCACTTTAGAGAAAATGAGGGATTTACAATATCAAACACAATTAAAATTAAAGAATGAAAAAGATAAATCAATACAAAGTAAGCTTAGAAAAGACATGAAGATTCAATTGAAGCTTTTGCGTGATCCAAATGCTGAAAAGAAAAAAGAAATTAGTTTACTAAAAAAACAATTGAAGATGACAGTTAATGAGAATGAAATTAGTAGTCTACAAGAAAAAATTAAGTTAATTAAGTCATCTTATATAACAAAAGGAAAAAGAGAAAAAGAGATTAGTGATAAAGTATTTAAATACCTTAAAATGGTGGGTTTAGAAGGGTATGAAACAAGACCTGTTCATAAACTATCTGGTGGTCAACAACAAAGAGTTGCTATTGCTAGAGCATTAATCAATGAACCCAAAGTATTACTCTTAGATGAACCTCTTGCTGCACTAGATTTAAAATTGAGACAAGAAATGCAATACGAGTTAAAGGAAATCCAAAGAAATGCTGGAATTACCTTTATCTATGTTACCCATGATCAAGAAGAAGCTTTAACTATGTCAGATAAAATTGTTGTCATGAATCAAGGAGAAATTTTGCAAATAGGAACTCCTGAAGATATATACAATGAACCCGCTAATACATTTGTTGCGAATTTTATTGGTGAATCAAATATTATTGAAGGTATCATGAAAGATGATTTTCTTGTTCATTTCGATGGTAGTGACTATGAATGTGTCGATAAAGGATTTGCAAGAAACGAAAAAGTCGATATCGTCATTAGACCAGAAGATATAGATATTGTGTCAAAAGGTACTGGTTTTATAACAGGTATAGTTGAAAGTATTGCTTTTAAAGGTGTTCATTATGAGATAGATGTTAAAACTAATCAACGTGTATTCACAGTGCATACAACTGATTATGCTGAAGAAGGTTCAACTGTAGATTTGAAGTTTGGACCTGAAGATTTGCATATCATGGAGCAATGGTAATGCAAACATTTGAACCCAAACGTTCTATCTCAAAACGAAAATTTGAACATGCTCTTGGGATCCCATATTATGTTGTACTGATTATACTAGTTATGATTCCTATATTATTGATGGTGATATCATCATTTCAGCTAGATCGCATCTCTGGGATATTTCCAATCAGTTTTACATTTACTCATTATCTAGATTTTCTAAAAGCAACTTCATTTGTTAGAGCAATGACTTCCAGTTTATGGATTGCAACTGCAACAACAATTGTTACATTGGTTATTGGGTATCCATTAGCTTATGCTATCACTAAAATGAAACCTAAAACGCAAATTACAATGTTGCTCTTGATTAATGCACCTATGTGGATTAATATGTTGCTTCGTGTAAGAGCATTAGAACAAATCTTAAGAATGTTTTTCCCATATTTAATAGATAGTTTTCCAGGAGTGGTTCTTGGATTAGTCTATATATATTTACCTTTTATGGTGTTACCTATCTATGCAGTTATTTCAAAGATTGATCATAATTTGATTGAATCTGCTGCTGATTTAGGTGCTAACAGGTTTAAAACTGTTTTAAAGGTTGTTATTCCTTTATCACTTTCTGGTGTATTATCAGGTATATTAATGGTCTTTCTACCATCTGCAACAACAATTATAATCCCTCAATATTTGGCACCTAGTCAAAATATATACATGATCGGAACATTAATTGAAAAGAGTATTGTCAACAATGGAAGAATTAGTTATGCTTCAGCTGTTGCAATCGTCTTATCACTAGTCATATTAGGCATCGTTTATTATGTTAAAAAGTTAGACAAATATAAGGGGGTAAATCGGAATGAAAAAGAAACATTCTAATCTCTCTAGATATATTTTTCTAATTTTAGTCATGATTTTCATTTATGCACCTATCATTTCAATTGCTGTTTTCTCCTTTAATGAAGCAAACTCATTAACGAGATGGTCAGGATTTACTTTTCAAAGGTATATTGAATTATTTACTGATCGTGAGTTATTTAATTACACCAACCCTAGAGAAAGTATCGTATTTATGACGATATGGATTGCAGTCATATCAACTTTTATTTCTACGATTTTGGGTACACTCGCAGCAATTGCGCTAACACAAAGTAGAAAAATTATTCGTGATTTGACATTAAGTGTCAATAATATTCCAATTGTTAGCCCTGAAATTATAACTGGCGTATCATTACTTGTTTTATTTGGAGCATTACAGATTGCACCGAGTTATAATACGATGCTTTTAGCACATATCGCATTTAGTACACCTTACGTCTTAATTACGGTTTATCCTAAAGTAAAGAGCCTAGATCCAAATATAGCTGATGCTGCATATGATTTAGGGGCATCACCATTAAAAGCATTATTTAAAGTAATTTTACCGCAAATTAAAGTTGCTATAATAGCTGGAGCTGCTCTTGCATTTACGATGTCATTTGATGATTTTATTATTAGTTACTTTGTAGCTGGATCCAGTGGAGATAAAAATATTTCCATTTATCTATACACAAATAGATTGAGTCCAAAACCTATTATTAATGCATTATCCACCATAATTTTAGTCATAATTGGTGGTAAAATAACATATGATTATTTCAAATCTGGAAATAAAATGGAGGAAACAGAATGAAAAAAATATTTTTATTAGCCTTAGCTTTAACATCAGTTGTATTATTATCATCATGTGAATCTACACCCACTTTAAAACTATATAACTGGGGAGAATACATTGATGATGATTTAGTTACTCAATTCGAAGAAACAACAGGATATAAAGTAAAACAAATTGCTTTTGATTCGAATGAAGTCGCGATTACACAAATTAAAGCTGGAAATCAATATGATTTAGTTATCCCAAGTGATTACGCCATAGAACAATTAGCAAATGAAGATTTAATTCAGGCAATTGACTGGAATGAAATTACAGTTTTCGATCCAACAACAGATTTAGCTTCTGGCCTATCAAGTATTTTAGATGAAGTTAAGAATAGTACAAACGGATTCGATTTGCTTGAATATTCAGTTCCCTATTTTTGGGGAAATGTTGGTATTCTATATAATAAAAACACTGTTTTATCAACAGACTTAGATGGTTGGGATTCTTTAACAAATGAAGCTTATCAAATTGCTTTTTATAATAGTTCAAGAGATGCATTCATGCCAGCCTTAAAGGCAACAGGTGCAGTGACGATTAATCAACCGACAGCATTAGAGTTTGATGCAGCAGTTCAATGGTTAAATGATGCACTTACTCAAGAAACTGATGTTATAACAGATGAAATATTTGATGCAATGCTTGCACCATCAAGATATGATATGGTTGTAGCTTATTCTGGAGACGCAAATTATTTAATGAGTGAAAATAACGAGCTAGATTTTTATGTACCAGAAGAAGGTAGTAATGTTTGGATGGATGCCTTTGTACTACCTATCGGTTCAAATGAAGAACTTGCTTATGAGTTTATTAATTTTATGCTCACCTATGATAGTGCTCTTCAAAATACAGAATGGGTTGGCTATTCAACACCAAGAAAAGATGTTTTTGATGATGTGTTAGCATCAGGTGGTTCTTTTGAGGATTATAATGCATCATATGATGTTAGAATCAACGCTAATGATGAAGTATACCGATATAATCTGGAGTTAAAAACTCAAATGGACACTAAATGGCAAGAAATTCTTGCTAATAAGGGTTATGAAGATGAAGGGTTAGGTATTGGTGCTTATATTGCTATTGGAATTATATTAGTTTTAGTTTCATCAACAACAACTTATAGTGTAATTAAGAGAAGAAAACAATTGAATATAGAATAAATAAAAGGGCTATTTAGCCCTTTTTTATTGGAAAACTTTGATTGAATCAATGATTAACTCAAATGGTAAATCTTCATCTTTCACTATTCCTCCATACCATCCACCGACAGCTAGATTAATAATCATATAATAAGGTTGATCAAATGGCCATTCTTTATTTGTATCGTTTTCTTCTTTCTTTATGTGCATATATTGATTCCCATCAATAGAGAATGTTAATCTTTGATCAGTCCATTCTAACTCATAATCATGAAATTCATTAGATGCGGTTGGTAAAGGAATTCTTTTCTCTTTATGAGTATTAATTTTATGATTATAGGCTTCTGTATGAATTGCACTAGAAATACTTCCTGGTTTATTACCTGCAAATTCAACTAAATCTATTTCTCCGCATAATGGCCATCTTACATGGTTATCTTTAATTGATGACCCTAGAAACCATATGGCTGGCCAACTCCCTTTACCTTTCGGCATTTTTGCACGTACAACAAATTTTCCATATTGAAAATGTATTTTTCCATAAGTATTGATTCTAGCAGATTTATATTTACAATTTTGATCTTGATTAAGACTAGCAACTATATGTAATTGGTTATCTTTTATAAAAATGTTTTGTTTGTCATCGGTATAACATTGTAATTCATTATTCGCCCATTTGTCACCAATTTGATAGTTCCAAATTTCAGGATTGAGTTCACTAGATGAATCAAAGTTTTCTTCAAATATAAGTTGTCTGTTTTTCATAAAATAATCCTTTCCATGCATAAATATACTTCATACCTTATTATAATATCATAAATCAACTTATAAGAAGATATAAACGTAAAAATTAAATGATAAATTTGCATAATTTTCTGATGTTCTAAAGTTTCAAAATTAACGAATATATGCTACAATATTACCGAGGTATGTTATATGAATGTGACCAGAAGAGAAATTAGAATTGAATTGATGAATGCACTCTATCAGCATGATTTGTATTTGAGCGATGGGTTGCCATTTATTCCATCATTTGAAATAGAAGAAGCACACGAGAGTTATAATCAAATCATAGAATCACTAGATGAATTAGATAAAATTATTGAGACGCATCTTTATGAATATAGTCTGTATCGTCTAGCTTTTTTAGATAGAGCAATTATACGACTTGCTGTCTATGAACTTTTAAAGACAGATTTAGCAAAACAAATCATTATCGATGAGGCTGTTGAACTAACAAAAATCTATTCAAATTTAGATGATGAGAAACAGCATCGTTTTACAAATAAGGTATTAGATAATATCGCACGTACACTTAAGGGATGATTTAATTGGAAAACTATTTGACAGTTACAGCCTTAACTAAATATATTAAGGCAAAACTAGAAGGTGATAAGCACCTTTTTTCCATTTTAATCAAAGGAGAAATTTCAAACTTTAAACGTCACAGTCGTGGTCACTTATATTTCACACTAAAGGATGAAGGTGCTCAAATGAGTGCTATCATGTTTGTGAGAGATGCATCTCAACTTGATTTTGAACCAAAAGAAGGCGATCATGTCTTAATTGCCGGAAGAATTAGTGTTTATGAACCTAGTGGTACGTATAGCCTCCAAGTTTCTCAAATGAAACTCGATGGCGTCGGTGAACTTTATTTAAAATATGAAGCATTAAAAAAAGATCTTCTAGAGAAGGGATATTTTAGAGAAGAACATAAAAAAGAGATCCCTAAATTTCCAAAAATTATTGGTGTGGTCACTTCACCTACAGGAGCTGTTATTGAAGATATCAAAAATACTGTTTTTAGAAGATATCTTTTAACAGAAATCCACTTATATCCTGCACTTGTTCAAGGTCCAGGAAGTGCTGAAAGTATTCGTAATCAAATACTCTTAGCCAACGCTAAAAATGAGGTAGACGTCTTAATTGTAGGACGTGGTGGTGGATCCATAGAGGATCTATGGGGATTTAATGAAATGCCTGTCATACAAGCAATCTATGATTCAGAAATACCAATAATAACTGCAATCGGGCATGAAACTGATTTCACGATTAGTGACTTTGTCTCAGATTTAAGAGCTCCTACACCAACAGCTGCAGCAGAACTTGCGACTCCAAATAAAACTGACTTATTAAGTAAAATTCAGGAATATAAAAATCAAATCGATTATAAAATTAGTCAATATTTTAGTGAATTGGGAACTAAACTTTTATATCTTGATCAAAGATTAGATCGATTATCTCCTCAAATAAAGCTTGAACAATTAAAAATTGATTTAGATAGGCAACATGAAAATTTATCAAGACTCATTACATTAGTCATTGATAATAAACTTATAGAAGTTGAACGATATAAAAATCAATTAAAAAGTCCAGAAGAAAGAATTTATTCTTTAAAAGAAAGAAGAGAAAATCTTGATTTAAGACTTAAGAGAATTACAGATGAAATCTTAAGCAAAAAAGAATATCAGTTTGATATATTAAAAAACACACTAGAAGCACTCAATCCCTTGAAATTAATGGACAAAGGATTTGCAGTGATTTCTAAACAAGGTAAAGTATTAACTTCTGTGAAGCAAATAGAAATTAATGAAACAATAAATGTCAGATTAAAAGATGGAACCTTAGATGCATTAATTACAGATAAAAAGGAGAATTAAAATGGAAAAGAAAACATTTGAAGAATTACTCAAATCTTTGGAACAAGTCGTCAAAGATTTGGAAAGCAAGGATATTCCATTAGATGAAGCAGTTAAAAAATATCAACTGGGATTAGAATTGTCCAAGTCATGTTACCAAATGCTTGAAGAAGCAGAAAAGCTTATTGTTAAGGAAATCAAATCATAATGAATTTGTTTGATATCAAGGACCCACAATTTTTAAAACAGATGAATCCTAAAGAACTCAAAGTGTTGGCTTCTGACATACGCTCTTTTTTGATTGAAAGTATTGATAAAACAGGTGGTCATTTAAGTTCAAACCTTGGTACAGTTGAATTAATTATAGCACTTCACTATGTCTTTGATAGTCCAGAGGATGTTTTTGTGTTCGATGTAGGACATCAAGCATACGTTCATAAAATATTAACAGGGCGTATTAAAGAATTTGAAACGTTAAGACAAACAGGTGGACTTTCTGGATATGTCAATTATAAAGAATCAGAGCACGATCAATGGGAAAGTGGACATGCTGGTACAGCTTTATCGGCATTGATTGGTATATTGTATGCCAAGCATTTGAAAAATGAAAATGGACAAGGCATTGCTATTATTGGAGATGCTTCGATTACAAATGGTATGTCTTTTGAAGCTTTGAATTTGTTAGGGACTGACCATCATACAAAAGGTATTGTCATCTTAAATGATAATGAGATGAGTATTTCAAAGAGTGTTGGATCAATATCAAAAACTTTAACTCGATTTAGATCGATGAGAATTTTTATTAAAACAAAGCGATTTTGGCAAATTATACTTCCTAAATTTGTTCTTAATTTTTTAAGTAGAATTAAGCGTGGTTTACGTGGATTCCTGCAAAGACAAAACATCTTTGAAGATATGGGTTATATGTATGTTGGACCTATTGATGGACATGATATTAAAGGACTTATCTATAACTTTCAGCGGATTCAAAAAGTTAAAAAGTCTGTAGTTATCCATATTATTACTGAAAAAGGTAAGGGTCATCTAGAAGCAGAACGAGATAAAATTGGTGCTTTTCATGGTGTATCAAAAGCAGATACACAAAAGGAGTTTGGCATTACATGGAGTGAACTGATTAGTAGAAATCTAGAGGCTTTACAAAAAATACAGAAGACATTTGTCATCATGCCTGCGATGACAATAGGTGCTAAATTTCTTGAGTTTTCTAAAAACTATCCAGACCAATATTTAGATGTCGGTATAGCTGAAGAACATGCAGCTACAATGGCAGCTTCTATGGCTCATCAGGGAATCAAAGTATTTCTTCCTTTATATTCAACATTTGCTCAAAGAGCGTTTGATCAAATATTAAATGATATTGCGAGAAGTGATCATCATGTTGTTTTTGGAATTGACCGTGCAGGAATAGTCGGAGAGGATGGTTCCACACATCAAGGACTATTTGATGTTTCAATGTTTTACTTAATGCCTCATGTCGTTATTACAATGCCTTACAATGAAAAAGAAGCAAGTGATTTACTGTATTATGGCTTTATGAAGCAAAATCATCCATTTGTTGTTCGCTATCCAAGAGGAGTGGTTCAAACCAATCCTAAGGTTGAAAATATCGAATTTAGTGTAATAGAACCTTCATGGACTGTACTGGAAAAAGGACAAGAGATTGTACTTATTAGTTATGGTCCAAGCTTAGATTTACTAAAGCAAGTTAGAGAAGATTTAAAACTTGATGCGATGATCGTCAATGCTAGATTTATTAAACCTATCGATGAAAAAATGCTCCATCAGATTGCGAAAATGAATGTTCCTATTCTTGTCTATGAGGAAGCAGCAAATTCTGGTTCTCTATATCCTCAGATTCTAAAATTTATGGCTAAAAATGAATATAATCTGAAGATCAAAGATATGTCAATTACTGAGCAAATTGTAGAACAAGGCTTTTATCATGACATGCTTAAGATTCATCATATGGATAAAGCATCAGTCAAAAAAACGATTAAGGATTTACTTAAATGAGGTTAGATTTATATTTAGTTAAAAATCAAATGGTTAAATCAAGAAGTCAGGCCACGGATCTTATTAAGCGTGGTCTTGTTTTAGTTAATGATCAAAAAGTGATCAAAGCAGGATATAATATAAAAAGTGAATCAGTAAAAATTTTGGAATTACAACGATTTGTTGGCAGAGGTGGAGAAAAATTATTACAGGCAATTCTTGATTTTAAGATAGAATTCCATGATAAAATTGCTATTGATATTGGATCTTCAACAGGTGGGTTCACAGATTGTATGTTACAACATGGAGCACGTTTAGTTTATGCTTATGATGTAGGAAATAAGCAGATGGATGAAACACTTAAACTTAATCAAAAAATAGTTTTAAATGAAAATACAAATATACTTGATGTCAAGCTTCCAGATGCTGATATCATCACTATTGATGTATCATTTACTTCAATTAAACCAATCTTTAATCATCTTAAAAATTATCAAGGAGAGATCATAGCTTTAATTAAACCACAATTTGAAGCAGGTCATATTAAGTTTAAATCTGGTGTCCTTAAGGATAAAAAAATACATAAACAAATCTTAATTGATGTTCTATCATACGTCTCAACGCTTGGTTTTAAAATATGTAATCTCAAATTATCTGGGCTTAAAGGTAAATCAGGAAATCAAGAATATGTTCTTTATATTAAGGATGCTTGTAA
>JAFGTI010000120.1 GCA_016934175.1 Acholeplasmataceae bacterium
AATGCATGGCTAATCAAATGTCCAAATTGGCTAATTGGCATGGATTGTTGGATAGATTCAACATGATACTCTTGATTTTCTTGAAGTCCTTTAAATCGGATGACTTCAAAATTTGGACTTGCGTGTGATAACAATTGATAATTACCTAAAATGTGAAGATCATTCTTGCTGACTTGCCAAAACAGGTGATTTTCATCAATTGAATTAAATCGATAAAAATTCCCATACTGAAAAGCATCCCTATTCTCTTTGTAGAGATTAATTTGTTTTTTTATATCTTTTTTCTCAATTGGCGTTAAATACTTTAAATCTAACTCATAACCCAATACACCAAAACTTGCGACATTAAATCTCGTTGATAATGGTGTTTTTCTTAAAGTTTGAGAATGTGGGGCTAATGAGACATGTGCACTGATCGTTGATTGGGGGTATAAATAACTTAATCCTTGTTGAATCTTTAATCTTTCAATAGGATCAGTATCATCAGATGCCCAAATTTGAGGTGTGAAACTTAGCATACCCAGATCATATCTGTTGCCTCCACTTGAGCATGATTCAATTAATATGTGAGGGTATTTCTCTGTTATTTGTCTTAAAATATCATAGAGCCCTAAAATATAGCGATGAAAGAACATTCCTTGTTCTTGCACATGAGGAGAATACATGTCTGTAATATGACGGTTCATATCCCATTTTATATAATCAATTTTTGTTTCATCCAATATCTTTGACATCTGAGATACAATATACGTTCTTACATCAGGATTACATAAATCTAGTACTAATTGATTTCTACCTATTGAAGGCTCTCTACCTCCAATTTGAATCGCATATTCCGGATGTTTCAGATACAGTTCACTGATTGGATTTACCATTTCTGGTTCAAACCATAATCCAAATTTCATCCCAAGATGATGAACATAATTCGAGAGTTCATTCAATCCATTAGGAAACTTTTTTAAATTAATATTATAGTCACCCAATCCTTGGGTATCATCATTTCTATTCCCAAACCATCCATCATCTAAAACAAACAATTCCACACCAAGTTTACTTGCTTGATGTGCTGACTTTTTCAATTTTCTTTGATTAAAATTAAAGAAGAATGCTTCCCAACTATTAAGTGCTACTAATCTTTTTGATTGTTGGAATTGCCTGGGAATAATATGTGTATTAATAAATTGATGAAAAGACTGACTAAGTTTATTAAAGCCCTGATCAGAATATGTTAAAACAGCCTCAGGAGTTTCAAATGATTCATTTTTTTTCAATGGCCATTCAAAACAAAAAGGATTAATGCCATTCATTATACGTAGTAATCCGTGATTAGAAATTTGAGCAGCTTCATAGTGATTCCCGCTATAAATTAAATTAAGTCCAATACATACTCCATAATCTTCATGGGCGTCTTTCTTCGCAATGATAATCCCAGGATTATGTCTATTACTACTATTACCTGTTGTTGAGTCGTTTATATAAGTCCCATATGTTAAGAACCTTCTGTTTTTATGTGTTTCTTTAATCCATCCTCCATCAAATGTTATGAGGTCATAAAGAGATTCCGGTAAATCAAGCATCATACTCATTAACTTTCTAATGCTTATCTCTTTTTCTTCATGATTAGAAAGAACCGCTCTTCTCGTAAAAACATTAGAATCATAAAACGCCGTATAGATTAAATCAAGCGTCATATTGAATTTTCTATCTTTCATTTTAATAATGAGACTCATGACTTTATGATCATTAACTTGTGCTTGTGGCAGTGTTTTACTTTGTACTATACCCTTTATTATTTCATGTGACTCATAAACAAAATCAGTAACAAAAGTTCCATCTGGCATTTTGATTTCTAAAGGTGATAAACGATAATCTCCCTTACCTATACCAGAATATTCTAAAGTCATTAAATCCAAAGAAGCTTTATGATCACCGGATACATAATCTATCGATGATCCAGCATTTGCATTTAGTTTAGTTTTAAGCGCATCATAATGTGTATCTATCAATATATTCCCTATGTAGATATGCTCTAATTGTCCTGTGGGCAATAAGTTGATAATATAATTTAAGTCTTTAGTTTCCAATTTAAAATATGGTTTTTCGAACGTGATCATTGGGCATCCTCCTTTCGAATCAAAATAGATTCATATGCTTTTAAAGTTTTGTCATCTAAATTTTCTCTATGATAATTTGATAACATAACTTCTCCACTCAAATCAATAGGAATTTTTTTAATCTTCGAACTCATATTTGATATAGTAATCAATGTATCATGCTTGGTATATCTAGAAAATATAAATATATTCTTATTCATGTATAATGGCTTAAATGAGCCATTTAATAGCGTTTCATTGTTTTTTCTTAATGCAATCAACTTCCGATAGTGATGGTAAATTGATTCTGGATTCTTCATATTGTCCTCAACGTTGATCACTTTTGTATTTTCATTCATTTTGAGCCATGGTTTTCCTGAAGTGAATCCACCATTACGATGCCACTGCATGGGTGTTCTTGCATTATCTCTACTTGTTTTCATAATCATTTTATATCTAATTTTTTTAGGAAACATAAGTTTCTTTGCCAATGCGTTAATACGGTGTGATTCAATATCCATCAATTCATCAATTGATTTAAAATCTCCATCTGTCATCCCGATTTCTTCTCCTTCAAATACATATGGAGTTCCTTTTAAAGTAAGATTTAATGTGGCCAACATTTTAGCACTTTCTTGATGATAAACCTTATCATCACCAAATCGTGAAACTGATCGAGGTTGATCGTGATTTCCAAGATAATTAGCATTCCAATATACTTCTTGTTGCCATAAGGATATTACTTTCATCCACTTGTTTGGCTTGAACTTTGTTTTAAACCATTTATTATTAATTTGATCAACTTCCATATGTTCAAAAGCAAAGACCATATTCAATTCTTTTCGCTCTGGTAAAATCAGATCATTAGCTTGTTTTGTGGTTACCAAAACTGTCTCTCCAACAGTAAAGGCATCATATTGATCAAGCACTTCTTTTCTTAATGTTCTTAATATTTCATGACATCCTTCTTGTGAATGATAATGTTCTTTTCCTGTTAAAGCAATATGTTTTTTGCCATTTTTTAACGATGTTTTATATATGATATTAATCACATCACATCTAAAACCATAAATACCTTTTTGTAACCAAAAATGCATAACCTTCTGAATCTCTTCCATAACTTTAGGATTTTTCCAATTGAGATCCGGCTGTTTTTTACTAAATAAGTGAAGATAATAACTATCTCCCACTTTTTCCCACGTAGAGCCACTGAAAAATCCAGACCAATTATTAGGTTGATCTTTCCAAATATAATAGTCACGATAAGGGCTATCCGGTTTTTTACTTTCAATAAACCAAGGATGCTCATCTGATGTGTGATTGATGACGAGATCCATAAGAATTCGCAAGCCTTTTACCTTAGCCTTTTCAATCAATTCATTCATATCTTCCATGGTTCCATATTCCGGATTAATATCCATATAATCACTAATATCATATCCATGATCATCATTTGGAGAACAATAAACAGGTGACAACCAAATAATGTTAACACCCAATTCTTTAAGATAATCCAATTTTGAAATAATACCTTGTATGTCCCCGATTCCATCTCCGTTGCTATCCTTGAAACTTCTCGGATATATTTGATATACAATACCTTTCTTCCAAATCTCAGATTGTTTCATATGTTCTCCTACTATAACGTTTTATTTACTTTTATTATATACCAATTATATATAAAACTTAATGACTATTTGTTTAAAGACTAAATAAAAAAAGTCATTCACAAAATCAAATGACTCTTAATTAATTTTCAATTAAAAATTTTTCAATGCTTCAAGTAAATCTTTAAGTGGCAACCCCACAATCGTGAAAAAATCTCCTTGATAATGATCAACCATGTTTCCGCCGTCCCCTTGAATTGCATATGCTCCTGCTTTATCCATAGGTTCACCTGTCTTAACATAATTTCTTATTTCTAAATCACTTAATGATTTCATTGTAACTTCTGTTCCTGAAACAAAAGTATGGATTTTATCTTTTTTCACAAGAGCAACCGCGGTATAAACCGTGTGTCTTTCTCCAGAAAGTAATTTAAGCATTCGATATGCATCATCCGCATCTTTAGGTTTTCCAAATATCTCATTTTCAAAAACAACAATGGTATCTGCACCAATGACAACATCATTTGGATAAAAAGATGCAACATGCATTGCTTTCATTTTAGCTAATTTTTGAGCTAAATCTTGTGGTTTAAGCTTTTCATCAATAATTTCCTCTAAATCACTAGGTACAACGATGAATTCCAGTCCTGCATCTTTAAGCAGTTTAGCTCTTCTGGGAGAATTACTCGCTAATATGAGCATTGTTCAGCCCCCTTTATCGTAAAATATTATAACACATCTTAATAGATATTTCTCAATTTATTTACATGTCACATGTTATAATAGTTTTGTAGAAAGAAGGTTTAAAATGAACAAAGTAATCACGTTGCTGAAAACCGAACTAAAGATTAATCAAAAATCAACACTGATTCTATCAGTGAGTGGTGGCGTAGATTCTATGGTTCTTTTAACCATGTTGACAAATAGTCCTTATCGAATTGTCGTCGTTCACTTTAATCACCTTAAAAGAAATGAATCTATAATAGAAAAAGACTTAGTTGAGAAATACTGTAAAACTCACGAGATTCCTTTTCATTATTATACAATATCGATAAAAGCGGGAAATTTCCATCATCAAGCCCATCAAATGCGAAATCATTATTTAAATGAAGTTGCTCATCTTTATAAAACACCATACATCCTTACTGCTCACCATGCGGATGATTTATTCGAAAATGTTTTAATCAAACTTACAAGAGGTAGTAACTTATTAGGATATGCTGGTATGCAGCTCATGCACTCAACCGATGGACTTACCTATATCAAGCCCTTATTATATACATCAAAAGAGGAAATTTATACTTTTGCTGAAAAAAACAATGTTCAATATTTAGTAGACAGTTCAAATGAAGAAAATTTTTATTTGCGTAATCGTTATCGTCACGCTGTTGTGCCAATTATGAAACAAGAAAATGCTAATTTGCTCGAACAAATAACTCAATATAACAAACAAATAACACATGCTTTCGATTACATCAGAAATACAACAAAGTCACTTATAAAGAAAGATATGATTATTCCCGTTGATAAATATAAATTATATGATGAAGCGATTCAAGATGATGTTATTGCTTATCTTATTGAATCTGAACATCTTACTCTCTCTTATGAAATCATTCAAAAAATTAAGAAGATATTACTTTCAAATAAGCCTAATCAAATCTATAAACTAAGTAAAAATCACTCTTTTATCAAGGCATATCATGAAGCCTATATAAAAACCTTATCTTTGATAAAACCTGTTAAAATCAAGATTAAAGAGGGTGAGAATGATTTATTGAATGTGGCTATTTTCACATTTTTTCAGAAAACTGATGTGAATACTGAAGATTTCATTAAATTATGTTATAATAAATTAGCGTTTCCTCTATGGATTAGGCATAGAGAAGACGGCGATCTACTTGCGTATGAATATGGGCATAAAAAACTTAAAAAACTTTTGATAGATCTTAAGATTCCCAATGAGAAAAGAAAAAATCTTTGGGTCTTAACGGACAACGATAACCGTATACTTTGGGTTGAGAATTATTATGTAAATCAAACCCTAGGTGATTCAAATACAATATATTTCAAATTAAAAGGGGTAAGAAAAAATGCATAGTGACATTGCAAAGGTACTTGTTTCTAAAGAAGAGATTGATCAAATTTGCAAAACTTTAGGTGTTCAATTAACTAAGGATTATGAACATAAAAAACCACTACTTGTGGGATTACTTAAGGGATGTATTCCTTTCATTTCAGACTTAGCAAGACAAATTGATCTTAAATTTGACATAGCTTACATGTCTGTAAGTAGTTATCATGGTGGAATCGCTTCCTCTGGAGATGTCAAAATCAAGATGGATTTAGACATATCAATTAAAGATAGAGATGTATTAATAGTAGAGGATATCGTTGATACAGCAAATACAATTGTAACGATTGTGGAACTTTTTAAGCACCGCGGAGCTAAATCGGTAAAAATGGTTACTCTTTTGGATAAACCAGAAGGAAGACTTAGACCTTTCCAACCTGAATATGTTGGAAAAGTTATTCCTAAAGAATTTGTTGTAGGTTATGGCTTAGACTATAATGAGTATTATCGAAATTTACCTTATGTTGGTGTATTAAAACCAGAAATTTATAATAATCAGTAGAGAAGGGGTGTTTTTATGAATCAAAACCCAAAAAGACCAGATCAAAAAAGAAAAATTGACTATCGTAAAAAGCCCGATTACTTAATCATGCTATTTACGCTTGTTATTGTTATCGGTATCTTCTTATTCTTAAGAGATGCTCTTCAAGGACAAGTACAAGAACTTACTGTTTCAGAAATTCAACAAGCTGCTCAACTAGAGCATATTGAATCAATCGAATATTCATTAGTTGGCGGAGATAATTTCGACTTAGTTACTGTAACTGGTACTATCTACGATCAACATAAAGCCTTTTATAATAACATTGTTAGTTTTGAACGTATTATGCGAATCGAACAGGCACAAGATATACTCGATGATGTTGAAGCTTATGGTGGATCAACAAGTGTCGTAGCGAAATCTGG
Organism: Acholeplasmataceae bacterium; assembly: GCA_016934175.1. Taxonomy (GTDB): domain Bacteria; phylum Bacillota_I; class Bacilli_A; order Acholeplasmatales; family Acholeplasmataceae; genus Peloplasma. Next base: position 6,741 of record JAFGTI010000120.1, read on the forward strand.
TATTAGTATATGGACAGTACTCTTTAATTTAGTCCCTATAATCTTAGTCCTAGTCATTCTATTTATTATATTCAAAAATGCAAATAATCAAAACAGCAAAGCTTTCGATTTTGCTAAAAATAGAGCAAAATTAAATCGTGAAAAATCAATCACATTTAAAGATGTTGCTGGTTGCGATGAAGAAAAACAAGAAATGGAAGAACTTATTGATTTCCTTAAAGCACCAAAGAAATACATTGATATGGGTGCGAGAATTCCTAAAGGAGTACTTCTTGTTGGAGCTCCTGGAACTGGTAAAACATTGCTCGCAAGAGCTGTTTCAGGTGAAGCAAATGTACCTTTCTTCTCAATCTCAGGTTCTGATTTCGTTGAAATGTTTGTAGGTGTTGGTGCATCACGTGTACGTGATTTATTTAAGGTAGCCAAGGAAAATTCACCTTGTATCATTTTTATAGATGAAATTGATGCTGTAGGTCGTCAACGTGGAGCTGGTTTAGGTGGCGGACATGATGAAAGAGAACAGACACTCAACCAATTACTTGTTGAAATGGATGGCTTCACTACCAATATGGGTATCATCATTATGGCAGCAACCAATCGTCCAGATGTCTTGGACCCTGCATTATTAAGACCGGGACGTTTTGATAGACAAATCACAATTAACTTACCTGATGTACGTGGACGTGCAGCAATATTAAAAGTCCATGCTAGAAATAAAAAACTTGATCCAAAAATTAAATTAGATGTATTTGCTTCTCGTATTCCAGGCTTTACTGGAGCCGATATTGAAAATCTATTAAATGAAGCCGCACTACTTGCCGCTCGAGACAACCGTACATTGATATCCGAAACAGATATGGATGAAGCTATTGACAGAGTGATGATGGGGCCTGCTAAAAAAAGTAGAAAATATTCGGTTGAAGAAAAGAAAACTGTTGCTTATCATGAAGCTGGGCATGCTATTATAGGTATTAAATTAGAAGATGCAAATGTCGTTCAGAAAGTTACTATCATTCCTCGTGGACGTGCTGGTGGTTACAACCTTATGATTCCTGCTGAAGAAAAATTCCTTGAAACAAAGAAATCTTTGACTGCTCATATCATCTCTTATCTTGGTGGTAGAGTTGCTGAAGAGATTGTTTTTGATACAGTAACTACTGGCGCATATAATGATTTCCAATTAGCAACAAAAATAGCAAGAGCTATGGTGACTGAATACGGTATGAGTGATTTAGGTCCCATCCAATATGAAAGTTCCGGAGGCAATGTCTTCTTAGGAAGAGATTACTTTAAAGAAAAGAATTTTTCAGATCAAGTGGCACATGAAATCGATAAAGAGGTTCGTCATATCATTACACAATGTTTTGATAAAGCTAAATCAATTATCGAAGAAAACCGTGACTTGTTAGATTTGATTGCACACTACCTTGTTGAAGTTGAAACACTTACAAAAGCAGACATTGATGAAATTGTTGAAACTAAAAAATTATCATGGTGGCATGAAAAACAGGAATTAGCAACTGATGCGTCTTGATAAATATTTAAAGGTTGCGCGTATAATCAAACGTAGAACCATTGCTAAGCAAGCAGCAGAAAAAGAAAAAGTTGAGATAAACGGAAAAGTTGCAAAACCTTCTACTACTGTTAAAGAGAACGACATCTTAACTTTATATTTGGGTTCAAAAATCATCAAAGTTAAAGTCTTATTAACTGAACCTAAAAAAGATCAACTTATGTACGAACTTTTACAAGAAGAAAAACGGCCATAACTTTAATTATGGCTTTTTCTATGATATAATATCTTGAATGAATTAGGAGGAATATTATGTTTCCAGAAGACTTAAAAGAACAACAAATCGTGCGCCGTGAAAAAGCACAAGAACTTAAAAATAAGGGTGTAGAACCTTTTGGTCAAAAGTTTGTTAGAACACATAATAGTAAACAAATTTTTGATTTATATGACCAAGATGACCATGATACACTAGAACAAAAAAATATAACAGTCACTGTCGCTGGAAGAATTATATTGAAAAGAGGTCAAGGTAAAGCAGGATTTATGAACATTCAGGATCGAGATGGCCAAATTCAAATTTATGTCAGACAAGACATGATTGGTGAAGGACAATATGATATCTTTAAACAAGCCGACTTAGGAGACATTGTTGGTATTTCAGGTGTTTTATTTAGAACAAAAACAAATGCACTAACAATCAAAGCTTCCCGGTTCACTCATTTAACAAAAGCTTTAAGACCACTACCTGATAAATTTCATGGATTGCAAGATAAAGAAGAAGCACGACGCCGTCGCTATGTTGATCTTATGGTTAATGAAGAAGCACGAAGAGTTGCTTTCATGAGACCTAAAATCATTCGTGAAATCCAAAAATATTTTGATAGTAAAGGCTTTATTGAAGTTGAAACTCCAGTTTTACATGGTATTTTAGGTGGTGCAAATGCTCGTCCATTTGTAACGCATCATAACGCGCTTGATATGGATTTCTATTTACGTATTGCTACTGAACTTCCTTTAAAAAGACTCATCGTTGGTGGTATGGAAGCCGTATATGAAATTGGACGCCTATTTAGAAACGAAGGTATGGATGCTAAACATAATCCAGAATTTACAACCATTGAAGCATACTTAGCTTATGCTGATATGACTGATATGATGGATTTAGTTGAAGATTGTCTTTCAACTGTTACCTATGAAACACTAGGCACTTATGAAATTACTTTTAACGAACAGAAAATACAGATGCAAAAACCTTGGAAACGATGGCATATGGTTGATGCAATCAAAGAATTATCGGGAGTTGATTTTTGGATTCAATATACACTTGCCGAAGCAACAAAACTTGCTAAAGATCATGATATTCATGTAGAAAAACATTATAGTGTAGGTCATATTGTTGAAGCTTTCTTTGATAAATATGTCGAACCAGCAATTGTTCAACCAACAATGGTTTATGGACACCCAATTGAAATTAGCCCATTAGCAAAGAAAAATGCTGAAGATTCTCGTTATACTGATCGATTTGAACTATTCATTATGTCAAGTGAATATGCAAATGCGTTTAGTGAATTAAACGACCCAATTGATCAAAGAGAAAGATTTGAAAATCAACTTAAAGAAAAAGCATTAGGAAATGATGAAGCTACTGAAATGGATGTTGATTTCGTTGAGTCTTTAGAATATGGTATGCCTCCAACAGGTGGTCTTGGTATTGGTATTGATAGATTTGTGATGCTTTTAACTAATACTCCTAATATAAGAGATGTTATTCTTTTCCCACATTTGAAACATAGATGAAACAATTAAGCAACTTCGTGTAAGTTGCTTTTTCTATATTATGCGTTAATAATATATGATACAATGAGGTATATGAGGTATAGAAAATGAATCAGATTAGAGTTTCAGAATTGACGAAAAATTATCAAACTGGGAAAGTAATCTATGAAGTGCTTAAAGGCATTGATTTTTCTATTGCAGATGGTGAATTTGTATCAATTTGCGGTCCATCAGGATCAGGAAAGACTACACTACTTTATGTTTTAGGTGGATTGGAACCTTATACTAGTGGTTCGGTTTCAATATTTGAGAAAGAATTAAACACTTATACTGATTCTGAAAAAGCAAAAATGCGTTCACAAGATATTGGTTATGTCTTCCAATTTTATAATCTAATTCCTAACTTGACAGTTTATGAAAACATTCTTTTATCCTCAGTTTTAGGCGGAAATAAGTCAAAAGATGAAATATTAGAAGTCCTTGATTCAGTGGGCATGAAGGATTTTTATGGCTATTATCCATCACAATTATCAGGTGGAATGCAGCAAAGAGTTGCTATTGCTAGATGTCTAATAAATGATCCTAAAATCATTTTTGCTGATGAACCTATAGGAAATCTTGACTATAAAAACGGCATTGCTATTATGGAATTATTTAAGAAACTCAACCAAGATTTCCATAAAACCATTCTAATGGTCACACACAACGAAGATACGACTGTTTTTGGTACAAGAACGCTACATATGCTAGATGGGAAAGTGATTAAAGATGAAAAGAATAATCAGTAGATTCTTTTTTTCATTTCGCTTCGCATTTAAGAATTTAGTACGCTTCCGCTTTCGTTCTATTTTACTCATTTTCAGTTTTATCGCTTTATTTGTAACGCTATTACTGGGATCTTCAACACAAATGTTTGTTAATTCCTATTACTATGATCGACTTGAAAATAAATATCGTGAAATTGATTTTTCTATGGGAATAACCTTAAATAGCAATTTAAGGTTTTTTTCAATTCGTCCACTCATTGAATCAACCAATCTTGATTCAGTCATTGATGACTATGCTCCATTTTTTGAGATGGATACACTTGTCGAAATTAATGGCGAGAAACAATATGTAAAAACGATGTCTTCTACTTTGGATAATTTTGTCAAAGTTTCAAATCCAATTCATTATAGCCAAGACACACTAGGAAATAACGATGTGATTATTACACAAAGTTTAGCCGATCGATATCAATTAATTTTAGATGATTCACTCACTTTATATTTAGGAACTCTCAATAAAGATTACAAAATTGTTGATATTGTTGAAGATGGTGGTTTATTTTTAGATGACACAATTTATTTGAATAAAGATGGAAATTTATCTTTCTTTTTATCTGCTTTAAGTCCTGCATTGGGCTCGATTAATCCATTACTCATGGCAAATTTCTATAACCAAGTTTATTTTAATGTTAACTCGAGTGTAAGTAATGAACAAGCAATAGAATTTGTTTCATCTATACCAGAACTTTCTAATTTGAAATACCAACCTGTTATTGATTATCAAGCCATTGATCAAATGATTAGAAGAATTACATCTTTTTTTAATTTAATTATCATTATAGTGTTTTTTGTTATTCTTTTGGTCATACAAACAACATTTATGCTTTATTTCCAAGAAAAGAAAAAAGGATTTGCTATTGTTAATTTGCTTGGGGGTTCAAATAGATTTTCTTATGGTGTTGTATTAATAGAAATTACCATCTTTTTTGTCATATCTTTAGCTTTATCCGTATTCATAACAAATGGAATAATTCAAAATGGTCTAGACTATGTAGGTGCAGAAGCAACTTATTCTCTAGAAACACAAACTATTTTGTGGTGTGCATTATTCACTTTTATTATCTTCCTATTGACCTCTCTCTATTATTTCATATCTTTCAATAGAGAATCTTCTATCCAACAAACAATGAATCAAGGTGTTGAAAAACAGAGTAAGTTAATACCGCAATTAATCATTGTCGTCTTATCTTTAACTCTATATATCGTAACGGAAATAACTATAGTTGAAAATATGATTGGTAAATATGGCACAATTATTCAGACGATTTTATCAGTTATCATATTATTTTCTTTATCTTTCTTGCTAGTAACAATGTTTTCAAAGTTACAACAATTAAGAAAAAAAACTCTAATTTCTACACTCCAGTTTAAAATACTATTAGCCAAAAAATCATTTTATCAATATATATCAGTAATTCTAGTATGCTTCGTGAGTATCTTTTTGTTAGTTCTTGCTAATGATCATATGGATAAACGAATGGAGAGTTATGAAAATGAATTTAGAATGGATTTTGTTTTGACTAATTTTATTAGTCGTTACGATGAGACATTTAATCAAATTGTTTCACTCGAAAATGTTGAAAATGCAGAAAAGGTTGGATTCATAAAAGATATTGATTTCGTGGATTTTGAACAAAATTTAGGTAGTTTGGTATCTATGGATGCGCAATCCATATCTAACTACTTCAATTTTCAAATTTCAGTTGAGTCTTTAGAGAATCTTTCAAATAACCAAAAACTAGTTATTTTACTACCTGAAAGATTTCATATGTTATTTGACATGCAAGTTGGACAATTAGTCAATTTAAATATAAGTCCTGCACACCCTAATGAAACTTTTGAAATTGGTGGATTCTTTGAAAAGCAAATCGGTGATATAGCCATATCTAATCTCCATCTGTTCCCAAATTATAATGATATTAATCAAAACTCAATATTCGTTAATGCTAAAAATGATCGATTACTACTTAAAAATGAACTCATCAATACTTATAGTAAAAACATGGTCTATGTTTTAGATTATGATTTGATTGTTGATGCTAAACTGTCAGAAATGCGAACAACAACAGACTATATGACCATCATTCTATCGACAATCATAGGGTGTTTCATACTCTCGATCTTCAATCACTCGTTTTTATTATTAGGACAAATGAAGGATACCTATGCACGTCTGTATGTTTTAGGATTTTCAAAACAAAAAATGAAAATCATGCTTATCAATGAGAGTTTAACGATGTTACTTATTTTACTTGTTTCGTCTATTACTAGTTTTATACTTTTGACAGATCAGTTGAGTGCCCTTATATTAATCTCAGGTGAATATGAAAATATGCGCTTGTCTATGAAGTCACTATATCTGGGTACTCTTATCATCTTTTTAATCTATGCATTAACAAAAGTTATCTACATTTGGGGTGTTATGAGGATTAAACCAAGTGAAGTTGTTAAAACATATTAATATTTGTAAGTTTTTGAATAAGTAGTTAATAGAATTTGTATTTACTTGGAAGTTCATAGTATAATATATTTAATCGGAGCATTAAATTATTTAATGCAAATAAATCACTTTTACTGGCACATCTAATTTTTGCACAAGCTTGTTTTCATTGGAAATATGTTGTTTGTGTATCTGAAATCTATTATTTTATAAGGAGGAGAATTGTTGTGAAAAATTTAATACGTATTACATTGTTGTTGCTATTTTCACTAGTTCTAGTGAGTTGTAACGGTGAAATAGCAATCACACTCGACACACCACAAAATGTTGCGATTAGCGATGGTGTTGTTACTTGGGATGCTGTAACAGATGCAACAGGTTATACAGTTATTGTAAACTCTAACACTTACACTGTGACAGCAACTACTTTTGATCTTAACACCTTAGATTTACCTGCTGGTACTTATCCAGTTCATATTATTGCGACACAAGGTCTAAATGTTTCTGAGCCATCAACTACACTAAACTTTATTGTTCAAGCAATATCTGTTGGTGTTCCACAAAATGTTGCAATCAACGAAGGGGTTGTTACCTGGAATGCTGTAAGCGGAGCTACAGGCTATGTAGTTCATGTGGGTTCACAAACTCACACAGTCACTGCAACTACATTTGATTTAACCACTCTATCACTCACTCAAGGCAATTACACAGTTTACGTAGTGGCAATGATAGGAACTGATGCTTCAGCAAACTCAACATCTTTATCGTATTTTGTTGGTGGATCTACACTTGATATTCCACAAAACGTTACTATTCAAAGTGGTATTGTTACATGGGATGCAGTTTCAGGTGCGGACGGTTATGTTGTTTATGTTGATTCAACTAGCTATACAGTAACCGCAACTACCTTTGATTTAACATCGCTCACTTTATCTTCTGGTGACCATGAAGTCTTTGTTATCGCAAAAGCTGGAACTGATTATTCTTTAGGTTCTACTCATCTCAATTACTTTATTGAAAGTGCTGATGTTGCAGCGATTTACGCTAGTGCACTCGCAGTTATTGACCCATCATATGAACCAGATATGACTGAAGATGATTTTGAATACTCTTACGAGTATAAAGATTATAGACAAATGTCTCAAATGGTTTATGCATTTAGCGTTGCTTCTACAGAAATAGGTATGAATCAACTTGAAGCTCTCGGCTTATTCACTTATATTGCTTCTACTCCAGTACGTATGGCTTCAATTTCGGATTTATCATCAATGATGACTGAAATCGAATCTTATAGTGCGTTTGATATGGATACAGGCGATTTAGCAATCATTCTTTATGAACTTGCTCAAGCAGCAATTGCAATGCATATTGATGATCTTAATTATGATATTTTAGAATACCAAGATGACATTGATAATTTAGAACTACAACTTGATACATATCAAGATGATTTAGATTTTACATCATTACGTACAATGTTAGCGCCATATGCAACTACAGAGGAACTTGTTCAATTGGACTATTTCTTATCTGGTGAATACGTGGATACACTCTTTATTATCAATACAGTTCCGAATATGGCATTCAATATCACATATGATTACGCGTACGATTTCAATTCTGATGATCAATATTTATTAATGTTTGAAAGTATTTTATTAGCAGCAAAAGCAGCGGAAGATTATACAACTTTAAATTATATTGCTAACAATGCTCCACTATCACAACTTTACACGATAGGGTATATATTTAGTGATATTGGTTATAAGGTCGAATATATAGAAGAACGTTCCGATGAAATACTAATGATGAATGAGATTGCAACTTATTTCATGGATCAAAAAACATTTATCATTGATTCACTAATAGGTGTGGTTGACTATTTATCACTAGTTTATGATACTATCCCAACATCTCTTGTTGGATATGTTGATGATTTAATTACGAATGGTGAATTAACAATGGAAGAATACTTCATGCTAAAAGATGAAGTTGTGGATGTACTTCAGTTAAATCTACCTACAAGTGAAGAATTTGGAAGTGTTTATACTACAATCTTCACAGTTGCGGAAGCATTCGGATTAGCTACTGTTGCTGATTATCAATCCTATACTACTTTCTTAGGTCAAGTAGACCATGCAGCTCTAGATATTGCATTAACGTTCATTGCTGAATTAGATCAAACAACAGTTGAAGATGTTATGGCAATTGTTGAAGAAATGATTATTCCAGGTGAAGAATACTATGATGAATACTGGGATGAATGGCTCCAAGAAAGTCCAACTGTAGATTTTGAAAAAGCAATTGAACTTGCTGTATACGTTGGGACTTATCTAGATGGGTTCAAGACAGACTTTGCTGCTAAATTTGATGCATTAGACGCTCTATCTCAAGATGAACAAGTCGAAGAACTTATGAATTTATTAGCTGGTTCAATAAAAGCAGCTATGGCATTAGAAATGGATCCAGAAGAATATGAAATGATTTCTATGGTTATTGATGAAGTTCTCGCTAATTATGCAGACATCATAGTGATTTCTGATATGGTAAATGCTGTTGGCATGAATATTGTTGATGAATTCCTTACGACAAGTGGACAAATGTTTTTAGATGCGTACGCATTAATCAATACCGGTTCCGGTGATTTAAGCGATCCAACATTTATTACTGCTCTTCAAGCAGTCCTTGTTCAAGCTATAGAATATAAATCAGCAATGCTTGATCAATTTGATCTAGAATCAATAGAATCGATATTAACAGTCGCTTCAATTCCTTTAAAATTTGCATTGATGATGCAAACAGAAATGGAAATGACTGATATTGAATTATTATTAGAATCATTGATTATTCCAATGTCAGCTGCTCTCGATTTAGGTTTTACTTTCATCAATTACATAGATGATCAAACAATCATAGATATCGCTTTGCTTGTTAATGAAATGATCATACCTGGACATGATGTATATGACGAATTTGATAATTACCTTTATTACGAATCAAGCAGTATAGACTTTGAAGTAGCAATTGAATTTGCTGTTTATCTAGGCAATTATCTTGGTACATTCAAGACAGACAACTCAGCTAAATTTGATGCAGTAAATGCAATGTTTACAGATGGTCAGATCGAAGATTTATTAACATTAATTGCTGATATCGCTAAAACGATAATCGAACCTGAGATGGATCCATTAGATTATCTAATGGCTGAAATGATTATTGACGAATTAATCGCAGATTATGATGTCATGATATCCGCTTTGGAAGTTGCAGGTACTATAGGATCAGATGTAATCGATCAATTCTTAACTACTAATGGTCAAGTGTTACTAGATTTATATGACATTATACTAAATGGTTCTGGTGATTTCACTAGTCAAACATTTGTAGCAGAATTAGAGGCTCTATTTAGTCAAATGTTGGTTTACAATAATATTGTGATGGATGACTTAGATCTAACATCTATACAAGCAATGTTACAACTCGTTAGAGTTCCATTAAAGGTTATAATAATGAATGAATTTATTATGGATCCAGAAGATTTTGACCTTCTATTTGATGCATTATTTGTTCCGGTCTCTACTGTCATATTTAATGTAATTCATTTTGAAAAAGCACTCACAACTTCTGTTGATAACCTCGCTGTTGAAACTTTACTCTTTGATTCCGACTGGACTATTACAGGTGATGTTGCATTAATGGCTATCGTTGTTCTTGCACTTGATAATACACTTACCCTCACTAATAAGGCACTATTCACAACAACATTAAACTTAGTTGGCACTATTCTGAAGAATGCTACAGTTATGGAAATGATGGGTACAGTTGCTACAACAGATGTGGACGATATGATTAGTTCACTGAATACTCAATTTAATGACATTTTCGATGAAATTGATGCCATTGCAGCTTTTGATTTCACAACAACGTTAGATCAAACTCAAATCGATCGTATCAATGCATTATTTAATACCCAATTAACTTTACCTGAACCTCCTGCTTAATATTTATAATTAATAAACTATACAAAAAAGCGATACATTCAAATCGAATGCATCGCTTTTTTTATTTTATTTTACTGTTTATAATATGCCCAATTCATCTGCAATATCTAAGAAGATATCATTGATTGCATAATATTCTACATTGAGTTTTTGAAACATTTCAAAAGTCATTTTATCTAGTTTTTCAAACATGAACATTGGAACTTCTTCTTTATTTTCAAGTTTTTTTACAACATCATGTTCAAAATCAATGAGTTTATCCATATCAACTTGTTCAAAATTTTCTACTCCAAGTAGTTCGTTTTGGAAATCAATTGTACTTAATAACAAGTTAACATCTTTTGCTCTTTGTTCAAGATTCTTAATATTGTTTTGATACGATTTCTTTAGGAGCCCGGTAATTTCCTCAATCTGGTCAAACATATAGTAAAAACCAGTTTCAAAAATTTGGTCTTCATCTTCACTATAATTTGCATCATCAATCAATTTATTATATAAATGGTCAATGACATCAATCACATGCTTGAAACGTATAATCAAATCAGAATTGCTTTCGACTAGATATTTTAACAAATCATAATTTTCAATTTTCCAATTTGCATACTCGTGATAAACTCTTTCATCACGCATATCATCACCTACTTATGCTTTATTTGCTGATCCAAATACTGCAATTTTTTCTTTAATAATGTCTTTCATTGCTTCATATCCTGGAGCTAATAACTTTCTTGGGTCGAAGCCTTTACCTACTAAGTCTTTGCCTTCTTCAATATATTTGCGTGTAGCTGCTGCAAAGACTAATTGAAGTTCTGTGTTGACATTGATTTTTGATACTCCCATTGAAATAGCTTTTTGAACCATTTCAGCTGGAATACCAGTACCACCATGAAGAACAAGCGGTACACCATGAGATACTTTTTTGACTTCTGCTAAAGTTTCAAAACTTAACCCTTGCCAATTTGCAGGATATTTCCCATGAATATTACCAATGCCTGCTGCAAACATATCTACACCTGTTGCTGAGATGATATCACATTCTTTAGGATCTGCAAGTTCGCCCATTCCAATAACGCCATCTTCTTCTCCACCGATTGAACCTACTTCAGCTTCTACAGAAACACCTTTAGCATGACATGCTGCAACGATTTCTTTAGTCTTAGCTAGATTTTCTTCAAATGGATAATGAGATCCATCAAACATAATCGATGTAAATCCAGCTTCAAGAGCCTTGTATGAACCTTCATACGAGCCATGATCTAAATGAACAGCTACAGGAACACTAACATTATAGAATTCGTCTAATGATCTTACCATAGCCATGACTGTCTTATAGCCACCCATGTATTTAGCTGCACCCTCAGATACACCTAAGATAACTGGAGATTTTAATTCTTCTACTGTAGTTAATACTGCTTTAATCCATTCTAGATTATTAATATTAATTTGTGCTACACCATAGCCTTCTTTATAAGCCTTAAGTAGCATTTCTTTTGCTGATACAACCGCCATAATTTTATTCCTCCTTAGAATTTGGTCAAGTCTATTATAATACAAAGCCATATTTTTAGCAATGAATAAAACCAAGTAATTCTTCTTATATTATGCTTTATTAATATGGTGAATTGATGCTTCAATAAAATCTTTAAATAGTGGATGTGGTCTGAGTGGTCTTGAAAGAAACTCTGGGTGAAATTGAACTGCCAAAAACCATGGGTGGTTTTTAAGTTCAATCATTTCAACTAAGTGATATTCACTATTATATCCTGATAAGATCATTTCACTTTCTTCAAATCTATCAAGATATAAATTATTGAATTCGTAACGATGTCTATGTCTTTCCTTCACGAGCTTCTTCTGATAAGCATGATAAGCTTTTGTTCCTTCTTGTATTTCGCAATCATAGAGCCCTAAACGTAGTGTTCCACCCATATCCTCATCAGATAATCTTCCTCTTTGAAGAGAAATAACAGGATCTTGAGTATCCGGATTAATTTCTGTTGAGTTTGCTCCAGAAATATTTAATACCTTTTGTGCATATTCTATAACTGCAAGTTGCATACCATAGCATAAGCCAAAGAAAGGTACATTGTTTTCTCTTGCATAAGTAATTGCTGCCATTTTTCCTTCAGTCGCTCTTTTACCGAAACCTCCAGGAACTAATATACCGTCACAATCCTTTAAACGTTCAACTACATTATTTTCGTCTATTTCATCTGCGTTTATCCAGTGAATTTTCACGTTATAATTATGTGCATATCCTGCATGTCTTAAGGATTCGCTTACTGAAAGATACGCATCATGGAGTTGTACATATTTTCCTACTAACGCAATATTAACTTCTTTAGTTAAGTGTTTAATTCTGTAAATTAAGTCAACCCAAGGAGTGATATCAGCAGGTTGCTTATCGTAACCGAAATGTTTTAATATCCAATCGTCAATTTTTTGATTATATAGATTAACGATAACTTCATATAACACCGATACATCAAGAGATTCGAAAACTGCATGTGTATCAACATCACAGAATAATGCAATCTTTTCTTTGACTTGATCAGAGATACTCATTTCACTTCTTAACATGATGATATCAGGATGGATTCCTAAACTCATTAATTCTTTAACACTATGTTGTGTAGGCTTCGTTTTAATCTCGTTTGCTGCTTTCAAATAAGGAACTAGCGTGTTATGAATATAGAGTGTATTACTATATCCAAAATCTCTTCTAGCTTGTCTTATTGCCTCTAAAAATGGCAATGATTCAATATCACCTACAGTGCCTCCAATCTCAGTAATAACAACATCAGGATTTGTGTGTTTTGCAACATCAACTAATTTCTTTTTGATTTGATCTGTGATGTGGGGAATCACCTGAACTGTTGCTCCTAAATAGTCACCCCTTCGTTCTCTTTTCATCACAGTTTGATAAATCTTACCTGTTGTGATACTTGAGTGTCTATTTAAATTTTCATCAATGAAACGTTCATAATGGCCTAAATCTAGATCTGTTTCTGCACCGTCATCGGTCACAAAAACTTCACCATGTTGATATGGACTCATGGTCCCTGGATCTACATTGATGTAGGGATCGAATTTTTGCATAAAAACTTTGAGCCCTCTACTTTTTAGTAGTTGTCCAATTGCTGACGCAGTAATACCCTTACCTAGACTTGAAACAACCCCGCCTGTAACAAAAATATATTTAGCCATTTTATCCTCCATTTTAAAATAAAAAAATCTCCTATTCTTTTAGGAGACTCTTTGGTGTGCCCTTGTTTATTATATCAAATGTGTTGGTAACTAACAATAACATTTTATATTTTTTACTTAAACACTTAAATTTTTGAGGTAATAAAATTCATCATTTACTGTTTCAGGAATAAAACCCATTCTTTTTAAGTAATTCTGATGCTTTTCATTTCCTGGTTTTGTCAATAAAGTATCATATCCTTGAGAAATAAAAAAATCCTTTTGTCCCTCATATAAAAAATTACCAATCTTAAAATCTCGATAAGCAGGTATTACATAATCAATCACGATTTCCAACGTTTTATCATTTCTAATTTTAGTAACAACCACCCCTGCTGGTACTGTATTTCTCAAAATGAATAGTTTGATATATTTGGGATCTTCTAGATCTTTTTCAACTTCCATAAATGATTCAATATTTTCTTTATAGAAAGACATGAAGTGATTAAAATACTCAGTTTGATTCCCTAATTTCAATAATGTAAAATAATCTTTCTTTGAATACATTTGATACAAATAATATGTATTAATGATTACAATACCCAAATTCATGACCCCCACAGGAAGTGCATGAATTAAAAATCCATAAACGGAAAAAATAACAGATCCAATAAGATTAATCCATCTCAATCTTTTTACTGAGCTCATTAAAAGTGATATTAATACAATCAATGAAGCTATATAGCCGATATACTCTAAATAATTACCCAAGTTCAACACCCTTTCTTTATTCTCATTATAAACCTATTTCTTTAAACCCATTAAAAAAGGTATACGTAGCCTACGCATACCTAAGGGTTCATATTCTATCTATTACTCATCATACATATCTTCATAATCATCCATAATTTCATTATAGTCATCTTCATCATAGTCAGCATCATCAAACTCTACTTCTGGATCATCATCTACATCGTCATCATCCGTAGACTTGACAGGTAGTTCAATATCAATATATGCTTTTTCTTCTTTAATTTCTTCTTTGACTTCTTCGTCAAGATCTTCTTCATCATCTTCATCAACTTCAACTTCTTTTTCTTCTTCTTCTTCAAGAACAAACTCAGTAAAGTCTAAATCTTCTTCAACGTCTTCCTCTATTTCTTCGGCATGAACAAATGCGAAACCATCTTTATCCCATAGTTCTAAGTTTCTTTCTTTTAAATCCCATTGATCATCCCCACAATACACAAATTTAGCACTTTGCGTAATATCCATGTAGAGTTGCGTTAATTTATCAATATCTTCTAAAGAAACTTCCTTGATTTCAGCAACACTTTGAATAAGTTGTTGAATTGTCAGAGGGCTGCCTTTTTCCTTAAGTAATGCTTCAGCAACATCCAGCATAGCCAGTGATTTTAATTTATCGTTCATTTCGTCCTCCTAAAACCGTATATATTGTATACTAATCATTATGTTTTTGCAAGTATTATTTATTTAATTGAGTAATTAGTAAAACGATGGCAAGTATTACTGCAAGAACAATAAATAGCTTTAACATTTTTTTGACAAAGCTTAATGTTCCAAGAACCAAGATAATTCCAACAAAAACAGCACCAACAATTTTAATAAGTTCTGGGAGTGGAGAAATGAATTGCTCATATAGCCCAATAAGTTTCCCATCAATATCTAATGCATTTTGCAAGAATCCGTTAAAATTTCCATATAATGTTTCAAAAAAACCTTTGATTACGTCAAACATCGCGTTTCCTCCTAATAAGATTACTCATATTTTCTTCTATTATCTACTGCTTGTCTCAGGGTGAGTTCATCAGCGTACTTTAATTCCGCACCAACTGGTAATCCCGAAGCAAGTCTTGTAATCGAAAGTGAATCTTTTGTGAAAAGAGATTTAAGATATTTAGCCGTCATCTCACCCTCAACAGTTCCGTTAGTTGCTATAATCATCTCTTTTATTCCTTTGATTCGTTTTTCAAGTGTTTCAATATTTAAATCTTTATCTGTGACTCCTCTTGAAAAATCAACTAAACCACCTAAAACATGATAAACACCATGATATGACTGCATCTTCTCCATGATAAATACATCCTTGGCATCTGCAACAACCATTAATGTTTCATGATCTCTATGAGGATTAGAACAAATATCGCATATCTCATGATCAGTAATCATGTGACATACTGAGCAATACTTAATTTCTTCTTTCAAACGTTTCAAGTGATCTGAAAATGCTAAAATATCTAAATCATCAAAATGACTAATTAAGTGCATTGCAAGACGTTCAGCTGTTTTTTCACCTATACCTGGCAATTTTTGAAAATCTTCGATTATTTTCTTCAATATGTTTGGATACATTAAAATCCAAGTCCCCCAAGACCACCACTAAATTGACCCATCGTTTCTTCTTGTTCTTTTTCAATTTGCTTTAATGCATCATTTGTAGCGAGTAAGATTGCATCTTGTAACAATTCAATTTCTTCTAAAATTTCAGGATTAATTTGTACATCGATGACTTGTCTTGTACCTTGCATAATAACTGTTACACCACTTGCTTTACCAAAATATTCTTTTCTTTCAAGTTCTTCTTGTGCTTCTAGCATTTGTTTTTGCATTTTCTTTAATTTGTTAAGCATATTTGGATTCATAATTTTTACTCCTTTATTGTTACTTTATCCCCAAAATATTCTTTTGCTAAAGCAATAATTTCAGGTTCTTTTTTCTCTTTCGATTCTAAATCTATGTATAACTTAAGGTCATAGGGTGGTAATTTAGGCTTTTTCTGACCTTTTTTCCATAAGTCTAGATACACTTCTTTAATCACTAACCAATCAGTTTTAAGGATAGCTATATAGTCATCAATTAAATGATTTTTGCTATTAAATATTTCTAAGACAAGATTTTTAGTTTCTGGCTCTAATATACGTTTACATGAATTGAGATCATCGAAAACTAAAAGCATCGAATTTGAAACTGCTTCAAGTTGTGCTTGAGATAAAAGATAGGCCACCATTTTAAGATGTGGTTTTGGATAATCTTTTAGATGGTTCCATCCGGATTGCATCAAAGCTTTTTTATCTTTATCATCATTATTCATTATGTTTTCAACTTCTTTAATTGTGACAAGCGGTTTTTTATTTGCCTTCACTATTTCTCTTGGTTGAATTTTGATTTGTTCTTTTAAATCTTGAATACTAGATTTCATATCCATAATGGTTGCTTCATAATCAATGGTTTTTAGTGTTTGGTGTTCCATCATTTTTATCAATGCTAGTTCAACATATGCACGTTTCTGATGTGTCCATTTCATGTCTTGTTGTAATTGATTTAATACATCCAAATAGAAATAAATACGATCAAATGAAAACACACTTAACAACTCACTGTATTTAGGTAATTCAACTTGAATTGATTTTTCAAGTAAAATATCTCTTAGTGCTAAAATGAGATCATTAACAATTCTCGTAATTTCTTTACCTTCAGCAATTAGATCCTTTAGAATCACCATTGCTTTACTAATTTCTTTACTTGATATTGCTGATAACATCTCTTGAAGTGCTTTTTTAGATACACTACCTGAAACTTGATGTACATCATCTTCAGTAATCGTCTCATCAGCGTATGAAATCGCTTGATCAAGTAGACTAATCGCATCTCTAAGTCCACCTTCAGAATTAATAGCGATTGCTCGAATTGCTTCTGGTGTAATGCTGATTTTTTCTTTAATTACGATTTCATCTAATTTTTCAATAATGTCAGTTGTTTCAATATTTTTAAAATCGAATCTCTGACATCTTGATAAAATTGTTGGTGGAATTTTATGGACTTCGGTTGTTGCTAATATGAAAATAACATGTTTGGGTGGTTCTTCTAAAGTCTTAAGTAATGCATTAAATGCTCCGGGTGTGAGCATATGAACTTCATCAATGATATAGACTTTATATCTACCAACACTTGGCATATATTTCACTTTATCTCTTAAGTCTCTAATCTCATCAACACCATTATTTGATGCAGCATCGATTTCAATGACATCAGGAATGTCACCACGGTCAATACCTTTACAAACATCACATGTATTGCAAGGTTCATTGGTTGGTTGGTTCAAACAATTGACAGCTTTAGCAAATATTTTTGCTATACTTGTTTTCCCTGTTCCTCTCGGACCACTAAACAAATAGGCGTGGGCAATCTTTTCATGTAATAATGCATTTTGTAATGTTTTGATAATCACTTTTTGTCCAGATACTTCGTTAAATGCTTTTGGACGGTATGCTCGATACAATGCAACATATGCCATCTGATTTTCCCTCGCTTTCTTTCTTTTTACTATTATAACACATATTATATATTATAATATGACTATTTCATGATTTCTAAAAACTAATTTAAATTATTTCCCTAAACAGAATTTTGAGAATAATTCATCAAGTAAATCATCTTGATAATTTTCACCTAAGATATCCCCTAGTAATCTCCATGCAGTTGTCAAATCGATTGCATAGACATCGACTGGCATATCAAGTTTAATTGAATCTAAAACATTTTCTAGAGCTTTCTTTGCTTCGTTAACTTTAGCTATATGTCTCGCATTTGATAGATAATTAAAATCTCTTTGCTCGATATCTTCTAAAGATAAGAGTTTTAATATGGATTGTTCAAGTTCTTTAAGTCCAGCTCGAGTGAGTGTGGATATTAAAATGACATTTTCCATTTTCAGCATTTGTGGAAGATCAGATTTATTGGCAATGATAATCCTTTTTTTATCATGTGTCAATTCCAAAAGTTCTCTATCTTCTTTGGTTAAACTCTTAGAATGATCTAATACTAATAGGACAAGCTCAGCTTCTTTAAGTGCCTTCATAGAGCGATTTACACCAATTTGTTCTACGATATCTGATGTTTCCCTTATCCCTGCAGTATCAATTAAATTAAGTGTTACACCATTGATGTTAATATAAGCTTCAATAGTATCTCTAGTTGTTCCTTCTACTTCAGTAACAATAGCTTTATCTTCATCAATCAATGCGTTGAGTAAACTACTTTTTCCAACATTTGGTTTACCAATTATAACGGTTTTTACGCCTTCTCTAATCATTTGATTTTTACTAGACTCTTTAAGAAGATTGTTGATTTCATTAATAAGATCTTCTGTTCTAGGTTTAATAATTTCTTTACTCATAACGACCGCATCATCATATTCTGGATAATCAATGTTCACTTCTATTTGTGCAATGATTGTCAATAACTTTGATCTAAGATTACGAATTAGTTTTGATGTTTCTTTTTGCACACCCAAACTTGCAATTTTCATAGCTTGTTCGCTCTTTGCGTGGATTAAATCCATAATGGATTCAGCTTCCACTAAATCAATTCGTCCATTTAAATATGCACGTTGACTGAATTCCCCAGGTTCAGCTAATCTAATATGACGTGACAAGATGCGTTCTAAAACTTTTTGCGTGATTAAAATACCACCATGTGTAGATACTTCCACCACATCTTCAGCAGTAAATGTTTTAGGTGCTTTTAGTACAGCAACCATGACTTCATCAAGAAAACTGCCATCTTCATTAATGATATGTCCATAGTGCAAAGTGTGACTCTTAACTTTGTTTAAATCCTCACCTTTAAATATTTTATTAAATTCTTTGATTGCTGAGTCTCCACTAATTCGAATCACAGAGATTCCAGCAGTACCATATGCTGTTGATATAGCAGCAATTGTATCAAAATTCATTCTTGAGATTCCTTTGGCTTTTTCGGTTTCTGAAAAGGTTTACCTCTTAATGGATTAAATCCACGTGATAAATCTCTAATCGCAATAAATACCATAATAAATATACCGAGTATGGTACCAATTAAAATATATCCACTACCTAAGATTAAACCAATCATTGCTACAAACCACAAGGTCGCTGCAGTTGTAATACCCTTAACTACATTTGACGGGTCCTTAATGATAACACCAGCACCGATGAACCCGATACCTGTAATGACTTGAGCAATAATTCTTTGTTGTTCTGGATCGATAAGAAGTCCCCCACCTTGTAGCAAAATCTGATATTCAAACATTAAACGTTGCATGACTGCAATTCCCGCAGCTCCCATAGCAACTAGAACATGGGCAGAAAGACCAGCAGCTTTACCTACGTTTTGTCTTTCAAGACCAACAAATGAAGCAATGCCAAAAGTCATTGCCAGTGGTAAAAGTACTTTCACCAGTAAATCTATTAAATCTAATTCCATTTCTAACCATAAATTCATTTCTTTTTCTTCCTTTCCTCATATATTTGATTAAAATGTACTTTATTTTTATTATTTTGATGATAACCTAATATAGCTTCTAGATTTACATTAGTTGCTGAATTATATATCAATTGATCAACATCAGGTTGATCTTTTTTTAATTGATTAATCAATGCCTTGATTTCACGTCGCTTAGATGACGTCTTTTCAGCGACTACTGTACATCCGCAATTCATTGCTTGAATGCCACTATGTTTAATCCATCTTGCAATATCATGTTCTTTGATAAACATCATCGGACGAATTAATTCAATACCTTCAAAATTATCAGCTTCAATTTTAGGAACCATTGTAGAAAATCTTCCATTATAAAACATGTTCATTAGAGTAGTTTCTATAACATCATTAAAATGGTGTCCTAAGGCTAGTTTGTTACAGCCTAAATCTAATGCTGCTTTATATAAAAATCCCCTTCTCATTCTTGCGCACATATAACAAGGATTTTCTTTTGCAATTTTTCCGATAACATCAAATATTTCTGATTCCTTGATAATAAGTGGAATCTCTAAATATGCTGCATTGCTTTCTAATAATTCTCGATTAACCTTTCTAAATCCAGGGTCCATCGATAGAAAGATTAATTCAAAATCTATTTTATTGTGTCTTTTTAACTCTTGGAATAATTTAGCAAGAATTAAACTATCTTTTCCACCTGAAATCGCAACAGCAATTTTATCTCCGGGTTCTATGAGCTGATATTCATTAATTGCTTTCACAAAAGGAACAAAAAGATCTTTCTTATATGTTTTAGTTATGCTTTTTTCTATATCTGCAAGAGGGAGTTTTGGTTTATTTACAATAATTGTTTCACAACTTTGCATTTTATGCCTCTTTATAAGCCTTAACAACTGCTTCTACATCTTTAATAAATGCTGGAAGTTGATCCCATCCTTCAAGTCTTGCTCCTGAAGCTTTTGCATGACCACCACCATCATATTTATTAGCAAGTTCATTAATGGTTGGTCCATTAGATCTAAGTCTAATTCTTACTTCATTTGGGTACTCAATAAAGAGCGCCCATACAGGGTAGCCTTCAATACCACCTAAAAGTCCAACAACAGATGCCGCTTGCTCATCAGATACATTATATTTTTCAATAATGTCTCTTGTCATCTTTAGATAGACAAATCCATCTGTAGTAACGAAATTGCTATATACATATCCTTTTAAGGCAATCATTTCTAATGTTTCTTTACTTAATTTACTATCAATATACTCAACGTCAACACCTTTATCAAGCAGCATACCTGCCATTTGATGTGTTAAATTAGAAACGCCTCTAAAACGGAATCTACCTGTATCTGTGACGATACCTGTATACATCGCGATAGCACCTTCTAATGTTAATTTTAATTCTTTTTGATAACTACTATAGAAATAGGCAATCATTTGAGCACACGATGGAAAACTTGTATCAACCCATCTGATATCACCGTAATCATCAACTGGTATATGATGATCAATTTTAATAATTTCTTTACCCAATTTATATCTTGGATCACTAATTCTATCTTCAACCGCTGTATCAACAACAATAGATAAAGCTCCTTGGTAAACATCATCTTCAATAACGTCAACTTTTCCTACAAAGTCAACAAATGCACTTGTTTGTCCAACAACAAACACTTTTTTATCTGGAAAAGTATTTTTAATAATATCCTTTAAACCAAACTGAGATCCATAGCAGTCTCCATCTGGTCTTTTATGTCCATGAATGATAATCGTTTCGTATTTCTTTATTTTATTAAGTATTTTTCGCATGTGTTTTTGCCCTTTCGTCTAAATCTTTAATCACTTGTTCGGTTTCTTCCCAGTTTTTTAGACTAGCGCCACAAGCGTGGTTATGTCCACCACCGCCATATTTCTTAGCAATATCAACAATGGTAATGCCTCTAGCTCTAAATTCACCCACGATGACGTTATTGTCAACATCTTCTGTGAAGTTAGCCCAAATAGATATTTCTTTGATTCCTGCCATTTGATTCACCATACCTCGACTGATTGCTTGAAACTCTAATCCACTTTGAGCAATGAGTTCAGCATCATTCTTTCGATAAGCTACGCCATTTTCTGTAATATCAAAGTTTGAAAACAAGTTTTTTGTCAATCGTTTTTGTAGGGGTTCTGTATATATATAATCATAAAAATCCTGATAACTTGGATTAAATCTTGTAATATACGATGCCAGTTCAAATGTTTTACTTGCATCATTTAAATACATAAAACGTCCTGTATCAGTAACCATACCTCCGTAAAGATAAGTTGCTGCTTCAGGAGTTACTCTTAACCTAAATTCTCTTATAAAATCAACAATCATTTCTGATGCAGAAGCAAATGTAGGTTCTTTGTAAAATATAGAAACATCTGAAACATCCGTATCATTTTGATGATGATCAATAATGATTCTTTCTTTAGCAAGTTTATACCGTTCATCACTAATCATTCTCGAAACAGAAACATCTGTAATAATCGCGAGAGCTTCTTCATAAGTTTCATCTGTAATCTCATCCATTTTTGATAAATAAACCATATCATTGATGTCGCCAACGACATATACTTTTTTATTTTGAAAATTTTCTTTAATTGTTAGATATAATCCGTATTGACTACCGATCGCATCCATATCAGGTCTTGCGTGTCTATGGATAATAATCGTCTGATACGATTTAATCAATTCATAGATTTGTTCTTTAATATTCATAGTGTTTTCCCTTCTCAATAGATTAGAATAGTATATCACAATTGAAAGAAAAAAGCGATA
>JAFGTI010000019.1 GCA_016934175.1 Acholeplasmataceae bacterium
AGTCCGTCAGTTCTTTTCTTTAACTTTACTAAACAAGAAAATAAGAAACATCAACGATGCCAAGGTTATAAATAGAGCTTGCATCGAATATTCAGCAAGTAAACCGATTAGAGGGGCAGATATCGCAATCATAATCGATGCCATTTGAGCTTCGATACTTAAGACGGTCGCTCGTTTATCATCAATTGTAGCCTCACCGATGACATCAATCATAATTGGTTTTCTGATATTCATGATCACATATAAAACAATGAAGACACCGAAGACAATGATAAGTGATGATAACATAAAGCTTAATATGAGCAATACGATTCCTGTGATAAGCCACATCCATTTAATCAGTGCTTTGTGACTACCTAAATCTTGTACAAGATGTGCATTTCGCGAAGAAATAGCTGAGATAAAATAAATGACCGTATATATAATCCCGATATAAATAGTTTTATGCTGGTCATTATCTAGAGAAGAAAATACAATGATTGAACCTGTAATCGCTAAAATTAAAGGTTGAATATAATCTTTAATGGCTTTAAAAAAAGCTTGATAAGTGCTACTGTTAAATACTGCTCGTCTAACTTTTTGATCTTTAAATGTATAAGTTATGCCTTCAATGTTTGATTTAATAAATGATTTCATTGAAAAACTAGTGTCACGTTTTTCATTAAGATAACTTGGATAAGTTAAAATCATGAGTAAATCAATTACATATGGAATGATGGCAATTAGAAATAAATATCGAATTTCAGGTAACCATAAAACTAAACCAATTGAGACTAAGCTCGCGATCATCGATCCAATGAGTGAGTAGGATCGTGTTAATCCATAAATTCTCGTTTTAGACTCTTTAAGTCCATGACGGTCCATATAAGTCATAATCATTGCTTTATGAGTGCCTGATCTAAATGCCTCACCTAAAGCAAATAATGCCATTGCAATGACAAAACCAACAAAACCAGTTGCAAAAAAGAATAGTATAAAAGAAATGATGTAGAAAATAAAACAAATGACAAGCTCAGTTTTTTTGCCATATCTATCAGCAATAACACCTGATGGAATTTCGAAAATGTAGATGATAATTTCACGTATCGAAAATAATATACCTATATAGAATAGATTTAACGATTGCTGCAAAAAAAAGATTAACAAAAAGGGTTCAAAAAATCTTAAATTTTTCAGTAGTCCATAGAGACTAAATTTCGTAATTTGTAATTGATGCTTTTTTTCGAACACAGTGTATCCCCTTTTATTTAAAGAATCATTATATTGATTATACCTATTTTATAAAATAAAAAAAAGATGACACTGGGTGTAATGTCATCAAAGTATATAGTTTCTTTCGATAAATTTATTTAAGTTCTATGCCCTCATCGGTGATTTTAATCATGATTTCAGCAAACAAATACACGATAAAGCCTCCCACAAGTGGAATCATCCCAACAAATATGACACCAGGCGCATCATCTGCGTTAGCAAGTAAATAGAAAAATGGGAGTGCTACTAAATAGAGAAAAGCAAATATTAAACCGCACCATTTTATTTTTTTAAGATGATGAATTGAAGTATTTGAAAAAATTAATTTATCTTCTATTAATTTTAAAAATCTATAGGTTTGATAAAAAGCCATATAGATTAAGACCGTGGATAGATAAATTGCAATAACAATTGGATACAGTATATGACCATAAATTGGATTAATGGGATCTTGAATTAATGAAATTATCCCGATAACACTAAGTGCAATTATAGCAATTGCAATGAGTAGTAAAACAATTTTTAACAAGACGATGGCATATTTTTTCATGAACTACCTCTTCTATGATTTATACTTCATATTATCATGATTTCACTTGATTGTCATAAATGATATTGATGAAAATCTATATTTAACGAAAGAAAAAACCCCAAAGGAGAACTATTGGGGTTTCTTCTTATCAAGGAAGTGTTAGGGGATTATTTAAAGTTAATTAAATATACTGTTGTATTTGCAAGTGCAACAAATGTGAAGAATGCTGTTGTAAAGAATACAGAAGTCCAAATATTTCCTGTCTTTTCTGAGAATCTACGCATAATAATACCTGCTACTGATAAAGTTGGAACTAAACCTACGAGTAGAATTGCGTTAAGCGAGAATGTTGGGAATGCAGCAACTGCAGTATTATATAATACAAAATATTGATAAACTAAGAATAATAATACAGGTCCAACAAGTAAGAATGCAGCAAGAATATCCGCCTTCCAACCTTTCATTTTGCTTGTGTTTGCAAATACTGCAACACCAGCAGCAAAATAATAAATTAAGAAGATTGGCATATATCTTAATGCAGCAACAAATTGTTGTGAGTTGAAAATCTTAATGGCATATGTATAGAATCTGAAATCAGTTAAGAAGATCCATTCAACTAAACCAATCAATAAGAATAAGCTGAATACTAAGACTAATGCTGTAAGTAAACTTGTCAAAACTTGTGTAAATGAAGCTTTTAATCCATAAGGATTTGAAACTTCTTTACCAGCATTAAATAATGGTGCGGTACCGAAAGTAGTTAATAACAATAAACCACCAGCTGCCATCGCCCAGTAAGAAATCGTATTAATAGATGGTGCGCTCCAGTAATTCGTTTTAGTAATGATGGTTGGATTTAATAATAACCAACGGAATGCTAAGGCTACAAACACAATAATACCAGCACCTAATGTTACTTTTTGAGCAAATTTAGTGCCTTCTTCACCTGGTTTGAAGACTGAAACAAGCCATGCACCAATAATAAATACAAATGAACCACCAATGATATAATGCATTGCTTTAGCAAGTAATGTCATACCTGCAACTTGACGATCCATAAAGATATTCAAGTAGAATGCTCCAAGAAGAGTCGCAAGTATTATAATCATAACCTTTAAAACCATTTGATGGTTTGAAGATTTATCAACTGCTACTTCTTCTTTTGTTTCTTCTTCTTTAGCAAATATCTTATTAAAGATTGGAAGTTTAGTTAAAAGAGCAAATGCTGGGAAAATGAGTGCAAATAATGCGACTAAAGCAATCATCGTAAACATTTCTTTTAACCACCAAACTTGGCCATCTTTGCTTGCATCAATACCATAACTTGATAATGAACTAAGATCAGTATGTTGACCAAGTTGGAAATCGAATGCTTCAGTAAAGAATTCAACCGTATATCCACCTGATTCGAGTGACCAAGTATTTTGAGGATGGGTTTCATCAGGTGTATAAATTACTCTTTGTCCACCACCTAAATCATACCAAACGCCTGCTTCAGCAGTACCTTCAGTCGTTCTTCCTAAGAATGATAGACCAACTGGATCTTTTACAAAGTCTTTGTAGCGTACTGAACCACTAGTACTAGCAGTGACATTATCAAAGAAGAATTGATCCCAATGTGCTGCAATAATACCAGCAGATCTTGGTCCGAAGAATGCTTGATCAGCAGCAGCAACGTATCTAAAATCTGATCCAACTGGAAGTGCAGCAGCAATCTTACGATAACCATTAGTTACAAAATCAACTTCATCAAATAACACAGCATAACTTGATGAGAATCCACCCATTGAGTGACCGCTCACACCAATCATACCATCGCCATTGGCTGCTTTTAAAACATAAGGTTGATCATACATGTATTGTACAGCATCATAGACTGAGCGTGAAAAGAAACTAAACGCTGCAGGTGTGTCCCATTTAGAGTCACCATGATCATACATGTCAAACGCTAATACAACAAATCCTCTTCTCGAAAGTTCAATTGCACCAATTTCTTGCATTTCAGCATTGTTCAAATAACCATGAGTTAGTAGAACAGCAGGTGCAGGATTATTTTCATCCACACCTTTTGGTACATAAAGGTAACCCGAGAGTTCACCACGATCTGTTTCAAAACTAATCTTGTCTACTTCAACAGAAAAGAATGAGTTTTGAACCAATGAAGCAAATAGACTTGACACTAATATAACTAATAGTAGTGCAAGCAGCCAAATGGTTGGCTTTGAAAATTTCTTAAGCATTGTAATACTCTCCCTTATATAAATTTTTCATTGCTCAAATATTCAAAAGAAATTAAAAAGAGTAAAACGAAATAGTCCACTTTGTGACTAGCTCTACTCTTTTTCTCTAAGCGCTTACATTAAATTTATTTACATTATATCATTATAAAAAAAGCATGTCAATAAAACGATTATTTATACTTATTTTTTAAAAAAAATCAACATAATCACAGAATAATCTATTGAATTTGGCTTAAATCAAGCATATAATGAAAATCAGAAATGGGGTGTAATATAGATGAAACATGTCATATCTTTACTGCTTTTAGGATTCCTGTCTTTAGGATTATTTGGTTGTGGTAATGTTCAAGATTTATACAATGAAGTTTATGTCACAGTTTACAATGACCAAATTGTTTATTATGTGATACCTGGTGACGGTGAAGCTACACTTAGCCAAAACCAGATGGATGAACAAGAAAATGTCTTTGTCTATATTTTTAATGCTGAAGAC
Source organism: Acholeplasmataceae bacterium (assembly GCA_016934175.1). Taxonomy (GTDB): domain Bacteria; phylum Bacillota_I; class Bacilli_A; order Acholeplasmatales; family Acholeplasmataceae; genus Peloplasma. Next base: position 4,517 of record JAFGTI010000019.1, read on the forward strand.
TTTGAATCTTTTTCATATGACAACTTCTTCTCTCCACTTTTTGAACGTTTACTGTATAAAGATGTAAAAACTGGTAGATTATATATTTTAAATAATGATGAAATCGACACCTTAATTTATGAGCACTCAATTAATTATGATACTTGGAAGCAAAATCAAAATAACTAAAAAAAACTAGGAACCGACC
>JAFGTI010000121.1 GCA_016934175.1 Acholeplasmataceae bacterium
ATAAAAGAACTCGCTCCTATTCAATTCAGGAAACAAGTTCTTTCAGCTCTTTTTATTTAACTGTCCGTTTTAATCAAACTAACTCATTGAGCGCTTCTTTTTTTGATAGCGATTTTCTTTCTTCCAAAGCTTTGCTTGACAATTCCAACAATTCTCGACACACTGGTCCGATTTTCTTGAAGTTTTCTTGCCATTTTTCTGGGTCGCTCACATACTCTTCTTTGAATAATCTTGTGGAAAGATCTGATATCAGTTGATATTCCGCGTATGAGTGTGTGAAACGGATATCTTTTTTCGCAGATCTCAAGAAACTGCGAAACAACTTCATTGTCGGATAGTAGATCAATTCGGTAAGTTTCGCTCGATATTCCCATTCATGGGGCTCGAGTATCATTCCAAAACGCTGATAATCCGCTAGATGTTGACACTCATGTTTCAGATAAGAAACCTTAAAACCAGGTTTATCCATGATTTTTCTGTACGCGTCGGACTTGCAGAAAAGTCCTTGAGGCTTCGTCCAACCGCCGGTCCCGATCTTGCCAAAAGAGAGAAAGTCCATCCAGCTGTTGGAGATGAATCCGTCCATGAAGTTGACTTTGACTTTTACGCGAGTCTCCGGTAATTCCACGTCATAAGTTCTTGTATACATCGTTTGCCAGATATATGGTCCATAAAAACTTGAAGTTTGGTCTCCCAAGAAGTGAAAGCCTTCTGACTTAAGTAATTTCTTGATGTGATCTTCGATCTGATTGATATTTTTGAACCGCGAAAAATGAAATAGTCTGTTGAAGGTCGATTCCAAGAATTCCTTTCCCTCATCCGTCGTCTTCTTTTCCACGAACATCATAATATAGTACTGATAATAGACTCGCAGTATCTTTCTTGCAATCAGGTTTTTCGTCTTGAATGTGAAATACGGCGGTTTTTCATAGAAGCGCTTCTGATAACGCCTCAACAAAGCTTGCTTTTCGGGAAATTGCTTCAAATATTCCACCACTCCGGCTATATCCCCGTTGATACAGAGCGTCTTCAAATGTTTCTCGCTATATGCCATCTTGACCTCCAAGAAAATCGAATCATCATTCTTATGATAACCAATTAAGAAACTGATGTAAAGAAAAAAAACACTTCAGAAGAAGTGTCATGCTTTCAATAATGTGTAAGACTACCTATTTTGATACGTTTCAGTCCTCTATCAAAATATTCTGCAGTTCTGCTAAAAGATGTGCATTCCTTTCTCTGAACATCATTGATCCGGCGAAAAACGACAAAATTTATACGCAAAGAATTGTGTCAAAAACGAGTGTGGTAAATACTCTATACAATCCAAGAGTCATTTTTAAATAACACTATTTTGTAGTATCAATAAGATTGTGAATGACAAAGGAAACATGCAAGCACATAGTTTGGACTCATTCGACTTCAATCAGCTCTGTTATTCTTAAATCATAGTTTTCTCCTTCAATAGTTGTCCCGCACAAGGCGGTAATTATATAAGTTCCAACTTCAAAAACAGTATATTTGCATTCTACTTTCATAGTTCCAAAAGGTAATACTATATAATTCGCTGCTGGTAGATTTACCTCGGGAGGGTTCGTTCCCTCCTTATAAATCAAAAAAACAATTTTGTCTGGATGGAAAGAGCCGATATAAGTGCCAAAAGAATGATTAATGAATTTGGCAGTTATGTCAACCTCATCTCCAACTTCATAAGAATTGTTTTCTACATCCAATGTCAGTTCAAAAAAACTCTTAGAAGGTTTGATCAAAATAGAAACAAGCACTCCTGAAGCAATCAAGAGAACAATTATTGATAATGATATAAGCCATTTCTTTTTCATATTCTCACCTACAAATAATTGAATTGACAAAAGTAATAAAACAACAATATGAATTCAAATTAATGTAATTGTAATTTATGATTTTATAGATAGTACAACTAGTTGAGATAATGCAGGCAATAATATTGATTCGGCCGCGTACCAATCAAAGAAAAGTGAAATCCGTAGCATTTTGTACAAGTGTCATGATGTGAACTGGTTAGGATCAACTATAAACTTCTCTGCTTTGGGAAACTCCGAAATAATAAAATCGATGAAACATTTTGCTTCATCGATAGTAATATTCACATCAGGTCTTTCTTGCATGAAACAGTATTTACATTTCATGTTACACTTACTTGATGCATGTAGACTTATGTATATTGTCTTGAAAAGTTCTTTCTTGTATATTGATTGAGTAGGAATTTCATCGTCCATATGGTTCTTTATGAATATCCGTTTCAAGTCATTGTTTGTCAGATTGAGGCTATTCGGTAATATGATTTGATTTCCATTGATTCGGCTAATATAGATAGTATGATTATTCAATTCATATGTAATATAATCATTCATTCCGTCCCCTATATTTCATATTATGTCACCTTTGTTTTCAAAATATCATATCAATATTGAATTGTCAATATCGTATCATGTTTATTTTTTTTTGGCAAATTTATATTGAAAAGTCCAAGATGGCCCTATATAGCGTAAAAAAAGGACTGATAATTGTATCAATCCTGTTCTTCTTATATGTGTAAGGCGACCTATTTTGATACAATTGCGCACCCCTATCAAAATCTACGCACCCTTACAAGATTTTTGCGCACTCCCATGAAAAGTTGTGCACCCCAAACAAAATTATCACTTAATTCTTGTTTGTAAAAGAGGCGATGAAACTATTTATACAATCAACGTTGCGAATGATTGATAACCTAATATACTAAAATGAGAGAGTCTGATTAATCCAAATGAATCAAATAGATTGTTAATCAAATAGATTCTTTGTAGATACAAATAAGGATGTTTCCTTGTCGTGTTTTTGTGCTAATTTAAAGGCTTCTTTAACATTTTTATTTTGAGATAACATATAAAAAAAGCTTATCACAAAAAACAACGATGAATTACCCTCAATATAGTCTTTTGGAGCAATATATATGTTTTGATGACTTGAAAATGCAGCAACCATTTCGTTTGTTCCTGTTGAGCACCCTGTGCTAATAATTATCTTATCCGCTAATTTCAAATATTGCCTGATTTTGCTTTCAGAAAAATTCTCTCTTGGTTCATTGATTCCATATACATTTTCAGCAAGCACAGGCATAACAATACTTCCCTTTTCACCGTGGCAAGAAAGAATGAGATAGTCTGGATTATACTCTATATTACCTTCTAATATTTCAATGAAGTGATTTGGTCTTCCAATTAATTTCATGTAAACTGAAAAGCCAAATGATTCTAGAGTTTGTCTTAAAGACAAAGCTTCTATACCCGTATTAGCAAAGGCAACTATCAATACTTTTTTCATCTATTTCATCTCTCTTTCTTTCAGAATTTCCCAATAACCAGTACGATTGTCACCAACTCGCTTAATTAATTTCAAATTTTCTAAAATGTTCATGTGCCTAATTATGGTCCTTTTCGACACATTCAACTTATTAGCAATTGCTTCTTGCGTAGTTGTAGGTTCCTTTGTAATAACTTCAATAATGTTTTTTTGTATTGTATTAATGACAGTGCTTGTAGAAAATGGATTAAAATTTTGTATGCTATCTTTAAACTTAAAAGTAACTCTAATGAAGTTTGGATAAAATTCATAGATATCTGATGTATATGTTTTTAGTATTCTTCTTATTCCAGTACCTAGTTGCTCTACTAATCCTACATCTTTGAAGACCCTCATTAATTCTTTGTTTTTAGGGGCAGAAAACCCTCCCAAAAAATCTTCTTTGGTAAATCTTTCAGGCAAGCCGCCATTTGATGATATCTCTAATCGATCTTCATACAACTCAAACTTAGCAGCGTATTCATGGGAGTAATCATTATGTACGATTGCATTAACTACAGCTTCTCTTAAGGCTATTGGATCAATCTTTTTGATTTCTTTTCTTTGAACTGATGTGATTTGAGTAAAAACTCGATTTTCTTGTTCCAATCGGTTAAGTACGTTTTTTGCTGCTTTGATGAGACAACAATGTCCGTATTCTTCGTTTTCAATCAAATTATAGCTGTCTAGTCCTTGATATTTTGCCACTTGAATTGAAATGGTATTATTATCTGAGAGCAGATATGCTACATAATTGTATTTTTTATCATCGTTCACTAGGTCCAGTTGATTTATAAAGTTACTTCCTATTTCATAACCAGCTTCCTCATAAAAGATCTTAAGTTGCGAAAAGGTTAAGTTTTGCATAGGTGATACAATTGATTTTAGTGAGTTTTTAGTTCTTTTAGAAAATAAATCAATAATCATCTCACTATTCATGGATTCTACAGAACTGCCTATTCGGATGAAACAACCTTCAGGTGACATCCCTCTTTTTTTGACATAATATGGTTTTTCTGGTCCACTTGCAATAACGATATGTAGAATCTCAATTTGGTTGATAACCTCAACGACAACATCAAATAATCCTAATGTTGATGGCTTAATATTATTCTTTATTCTATCTTTAACCTCTAATTGAATTTTGTCTATTTCCTGAACACCAACTGGTTCACCTTTATCATTTATTCCAAGATAAATATTTCCACCATCTTTTGAATTTATAAAAGATACGACCTCTTTTTCAAATTTATCATTTAAAACAAGTTTAAACTCATTTATACTGCTTTCTATCAATTTCATAAACACCACCTCCAACTGCTTCTATTATACCAGCAATTGTTTAATTTGTCACTATTAGTGTCACCATTTGTCACCATTTTTGTCACCATTTTTGTCACTATTATTGTCACTATTATTGTCACTAAAAATTAATTGCATCAATTCTATTTGTTAACTCTATGGAATGTCTTATTAACAAAATGATCGAAAACTACTACCAAATAGAAATAATTGTGCAAATCATTATGTAATCGTTAAATAGCTGGGTAATCGTTAAAAGGTTAGACAGCACCCAAAAGCTCGACCAGAAAAAGCTCGATTTTTAACTACAACAAAAAACATGGAAGTTGTCAGATAGGGAGAAACTGACCTTTCTGCATGAAAAAAAGGTCTGATACTTTTGTATCA
>JAFGTI010000122.1 GCA_016934175.1 Acholeplasmataceae bacterium
ATAATAATTCTATTTTAGATTCTTTGGCAAATGAATATTTATAATTATGAATATCTTAAATCAAATCAAGAACAACCCTAACAATTGTGTGGAGATAACGGCTAAAGCTCTGGAATTATTTGAGGATTTATGATTTTAAAAATGAGTTTTGAAAATCAGACGATAATCACTCCGAAATCCGCCGTATCTCACACTTGACCTCGTTAGATGTAAAATTAAAAAAAGTAACATTTAAAATTATTATGGAGAAAATTTGAAAATGAAAAAAAATATGTTCTGTGCATTTCTGATTTGTACAATTACTTATGTTTATGGCCAAGAATATGCAATATCCTGGACACAAACTCTTATGGAACCAGTGGGTAATGATATGGAAATTATTGAGACAAGTGATGGATATTATATGTTTACAGGGACGGCTTACAATGGCACATCAGACATTGTTATCTCTAAAATCGATCAATCTGGTAATTTCATATGGGCTAAATATTACGGAGGTTCTTTCAGTGATGAATCTGGTAATGCAATAATTGAAGTACATAATAATAATTATTTAGTTATTGGCTCTTACCAAACTGATTTGTGGATATTGAAAGTTAATTCCAATGGTGACACACTTTGGACGAAAACAATCGGTGAAACTGGAATCACTGAAAAAGGGATAGACATAACTGACTATGATGAAAACTCCTTTATAATTACCGGATCAAAATTTGATCCAGGCGACGGGAATGGGTCAGAATTATGGCTGGTAAAAATAGATTCTATAGGCAATTTAATTTGGCAAAAATCGTATGGCACTCCATCTGGTTCTGACAACGGTGTTGTAGTTCAAAATACAAATGATGGAGGTATTATTATTGGTGGTAATAAATTTAATCCAGATAATGCCAGTTGGCAGGAAGCTTGGATAATCAAAACCGATGCTAACGGTGATTCACTATGGTCAAGAAAGTTCCTTGATAGTAGCTTTGATGTTGGCTCACCAGTTATTATAACAGAATCGGACGAGATTATATCACTTTACAATAATTATTATCCAGGTCACGGAGATGTTGCCTTAATTAAATTAAATGCAAATGGAGACAACATTTGGAGTAAATACATTTATAATCAATATACCGGTTATTCTTTAGCCTTAAATGACAACAAATTATTACTTGGAGGTAGAGTAAATTCATCAGGATTCGTTTTTATAGCGGATTCATTGGGTGACTCACTTTGGTCAGATATATATTCAGAATTAAATGGTTGTTATTCATTAATAGGAACTTCTGATTCCAGCATTATTTTATTAGGTACAAAAGATGGTTTTTTTACCCTTATAAAATTAATCTCGACAGATTTAGATGTAAATTTTTATGCTGATGAAACATTAGGACCATTACCATTTACAGGCCGATTTACAGATTCCTCTTCTATTTATGTTAATAGTTGGCAATGGGATTTTGAGAATGATGGAATTGTTGATTCTTATGAAAAAAATCCAAACTGGACATATTTTGATGCCGATACATATTCCGTTAAACTCATTGTATCAAATGAATTTGTTTCCGATACTTCATTTAAAGAAGACTACATCGTAACTTACTTTGATTCTATTCCTAATCTTTATTCAATTGAAGATATTCCAGATGATCAAGGAGGTTGGGTAAAAGTATCTTTTGCGCGAAGCGTCTATGACACTGATACATTGGTATTAGCAAAAACCGCATCGCTGGAACTTTACACTGTTGAAATTAATGATGGTTCAAGTTGGATGGCCGCAGCTAGTACTGTTGCGTATGGGAAGTCATTTTATAATGTACTTGTACCGACTACAAAAGATTCAACCTTTAAATCAGATGGAGTAATTAATTTTCGAGTGATTGCTGGTATGGAAGAAGGTAACTTAGCAAGTAATATTGTCACCGGGTATTCCGTGGACAACTTATATCCTTCAATACCTCAAAATGTAACTGTTACTATAACTCAGGAAGATTATCTGAAATTAACCTGGTCGCCGGTTAATGACAATGATTTTCAATATTATCAAGTTTATCGAAGTGAAGATGGTGTAACATTTGAAATATTGGATAATGTTGTAGATACTTTATATGTTGATAATAATATAGAGTTTAATACAGATTATTATTATGCTTTATGTTCCGTTGATTATTCTGGGAATCAAAGTGATTATTCAAAGATCATTAATTTAAAAGTCGTTGGAATTGAAGATGATGTTTTAGAACCATCACAATATTTCTTATCTCCAAATCATCCGAATCCATTTAATCCAATAACAACATTTTCATATCAATTACCGATAGAATCACATGTTAAGTTATCTATCTTTGATATTAATGGATTTCTTGTAGATAAGTTGATAGATAAGATACAACCTTCGGGATATTATTCTATTCGATGGACAGCAAATAATTTCAGTTCAGGTGTTTATTTCTATCAGCTTCAAGCAGGAACTTATATAAATATTGGTAAATGTTTATTGATAAAGTAATCCATATGAACATCTAACAAATAAGGATTGATACAACGAAACGTTGTCATCAATCCAGGGTTCAAGAAGCCCGGATTTCAGCGACTATACATTATATAA
>JAFGTI010000123.1 GCA_016934175.1 Acholeplasmataceae bacterium
CATTTACTGTGACAACAAATGTTTTATCGAAGGATATTGTAAAAGATAGTAGTAATCAAATTATTGGAGAATTATATCATTTACGTGGATCTGGTATTTATGATGGTATCGATGCACACGTTGGTACAATAAATATTTATATTGGACTAGATTTAGAGGGTAACATTCTAGGTGTTGACTTACCTAAAGAAGAATTTGGTCATACGACAACTTCACAATTTTATGGGAAAGTAATCTCTTATGCACATTCACTCGTTGGAAGCAATATTCAATCATTTGAAGGAGATGATGATTTAGTAGCAGGGGCTTCTAATTCTAAATCACTTGTTGATTCGCTTCTTAATAATTTAGGCGAGGTGTTATCATGAAAATTGAAAATAAGTTTTTATTGATCAACACTTTTATATTGTTTGTATTAGGTCTTTTATTTATTTTAATATATGCAACATTCGTCCCTCTAGAACCTAAAGATAAACTTTTTGGGCAAGTTGCAAATCTCGGAGAAGAAACGATAATTGTTGAATTACCTTCAATAGGACATTATGAAGTCTTAAATTCTGTATCCTATGCATATGATAGACAAGGAAATAAAATAGGTACCGTATATCATGTTTATGCAAGAAACGGTTATATTGAAAATCCAGATGATACTTATGGTTATATTGAACTTCTTGTAGGCATAAATTTAGAGAACAAAGTGTATGTTCAAATTGTTGATCTAAGACAAACTGCAGTATACAATGTTAAGTTACAAAATTACATATATGAGTATTACCAAGGATTTACTTTTGATCACTTAGTCAATATTCCCGCTGCAAATATGGAAGATATCAGTGCCGGTGCTACGGCATCAAGATCTACAGGTACAATTAAATCATTGGTTTCAAAAGCAGTTGCTGAATATTTGAATCCTACCGTTAGTATAAGTGAGGTGAGCATCGGATGACTGAAGTAAAAAAAGTTCCAGCAAAAAAAGTAAATAAAGATGTTGAACCATCTCTTTGGGAAACATTTACTAAAGGTATCCTTAAGGAAAATGGTCTATTTGTCATGGTATTAGGGATGTGTCCAGCGCTTGCAGTTACAGCCACTTTCGAAGGGGCATTTGGAATGGGTGTTTTAGTTATTATTATTTTAACGCTTACTAATGTATCTGTCTCTGCAATTAGAAAATTAATTCCAAACACAGTTCGTATTCCTGTCTATGTCATTATTATTGCTACAGAAGTAACAATATTAAAAATGCTAGTTGATGCTTTTGCTCCAGCATTAGCAACTGAATTAGGTGTGTTTATTGCACTGATTACTGTTAACTGTATCATTTTAGGTAGAGCAGAGTCCTTTGCATCTAAAAATAATGTCATAAGATCCGCCTTAGATGGATTAGGTGTTGCACTTGGTTTCGGAATTGCTCTAGCTGTTATTGGTTTCTTTAGAGAATTCTTTGGAACAGGGATGATCGTATTAGGTAAAACATTGCCTCTTGGATTTGAATATACTGTTTTTGAGAATTTAGGATTAGGTAAATATGCATTTACTATTTTAGCTCAACCTCCTGGTGCATTTTTAGTTATTGGGTTCCTTTTGGCTGGAATAGTTGCCTTTCAACAGAGAAAGGGGGCTAAGAAATAATGAACTTACTTGCTATTTTAATTTCTTCAATGTTGATTAATAACATTGTATTAATGCAATTTTTAGGGTTGTGTTCATTCTTCGGAGTTTCAACGAAGATGAAATCGGTTGTTGGTATGGGATTTGCTGTAATTGTTGTTATGATATTAGCTACAGTAATCACTTATCCATTATACAAATTTGTTTTAATACCATTAGATATTCAGTATATTGATACAATTGCATTTATCTTGGTTATTGCTTCACTGGTTCAACTGACTGAATTAGTGATTAAAAGATTTAGTGAAAGTCTCTATAAAGCACTTGGTGTTTATCTCCCTTTGATTGCAAGTAATTGTGCTGTCTTGGGTGTCGCTTTAACCAATGTGGCAACGCCACATAGCTATATCGAAGCCTTAACAGTTGCATTAGGTTCAGGTTTGGGTTATGCTTTAATTATCATAACGTTCACTGCGATTCGCATGCGCTTAAATGCGGTTTCAGTGCCTAAAGCACTCAAGGGAATGCCTATTGCTTTGGTTACTGCAGGGTTGATGGCTTTGGCGTTTATGGGATTGGCAGGTATTATATAATGCAAATTTTAATTACTATAGGTGTTGTGAGTGGGATTATTCTACTTTACGTCGTAACAATGTATTTAAATGAAAGAGTTAAAGTGCCCGAAAGTTGCAAAGAAGCTTATTTAGAGGCACAAACATGTGAAACATGTAATACAAATGGTGGTTCTAAGAGCTGTAATTTTAATGATACTTTAGAATTTTTAAAGGAGGTTAAACTATAATGGCTATATTTTACCCTCTATTGATTTTAGGTCTTTTGGGTATCTTTATGGGTGTTGTATTATCCCTAGCAAACAAATATCTTGCGGTTGTAGAAGATCCTAGAATAGATGATATTGAGGCTTTGCTTCCAAATTATAACTGTGGTGCTTGTGGGACTCCAGGGTGCCGAGCATTTGCTGTTGCAATACTTAAAGGTGAAGTTGAAAATTTAAGGAAATGTAAACCTGGTAAAGTTGATAAACACTTCAATCCGATTCTAGAATATTTAAAAGACCATCCAAATCCAGATGGGACATATAATAATATAAAGATTTAGGACATCGTAATGTCCTTTTCTTTTCTTCAAATATGATATAATAAGTTAAGAATTTAAATGAGGAAAACATATGAAAAAAGCATTTTTAATATCTATTTTAATCATTTCATCTGTGTTTTTATCAGCATGCTCAAAATCAGAGAAAGAGTATGCTTTTACTTTTTATGATTATATGGATACACTCATAAATATAAATATCTATGCAGAGAGTGAAACAAAAGCAGATGAAATTCAAAGCTATGTCGAGGAGATTTATAAAAAATATCATGAATTAACTACAAATTATGAGCCTTTGGATGCGGAATCTCCTTATTTGGAAAATATATACTCGATTAATCAAAAGAATAATCAAGTTATCGAAATTGATTATGACTTGTATGAATTGATTGATATAGCGGAAGAAATAAAAACATTAACTGATGGTTATTTTGATATATCCGTTGGAGAAGTAGTAAATATTTGGAAAAATCTTATATTAGATGAGACCAATGGATTTTTATTTGAAATCATACCGGACACTGTTTTTCAAGCTGCGCAAGACCAACTAGCCTTGATAGAACTTGAAAGTAATGTAATTGAACTTTCAGAATCTGATGGTCATTATTATATACAAGTTAAAAGTACACATGCCCAACTTGATTTAGGCGCTATATCTAAAGGATTTGCAACAGAAATAGTATATGAATATTTAGTTGAACAAGGTATTAAGTATTTTTCAATTAGCGCAGGGACAAGCTCAATTGCTTTAGGTCAAAACAAAAATAGAGATGGAGGCATTTTTAATGTCTCTTTAGCGAGTCCAATTCAAACAGATTCAAGTAGTCAGACATATGGCATGATTTACGTCAAAGATATTGGTGTTACAACCAGTGGAAATTACGAACAATTCGCATTGCATAATGATTTGAGATATCATCATATTATTTCACCAAAAACAAAAATGCCTATGCAATATCACCACACAGTTACTATCTTAGGACAAGATTTGGGTATGCTTGATGCGCTATCGACTGCTTTGTTTTCTATGCCTATAGAGGTGCTTGATAATTGGTTGGGTTTGCACCAAGAAACATTAGGTATTGAAGTCATTCAGTTTAATTATGATGAAACAATTACGACATACTTAAATAATACAGTATTTGAGGAAAATGACTAATGATTACAAATTTAAGTGTAAAAAACAAAAGAGACCTTTTACTGGTTGCCTTGCTTTTTGTTATTCTTGGGGGTATTTTTATTCTATTTAAAATTTATGCTTATCAAGGCGATGCATCTGTGGCAAATATCTATTATGGTACATCTAGTGATCCAATCGTAAGTATTGACTTTGCTAACGAAAGTGTGAGTAAAAATTATACGCAACAAGTACCTGAAAATTATGCTGAATCTTATCCGATTATTGATTTGACAAATAGAACTGTGACACTTTTGGGGGATTATGAATTAAATGGTTCAAGACAGATTGTTGTCATAGAATATAATTTTGGAAGTAAAAGTGTTCAGATTATTCAGGAACAAAGTCCTAATCACATTTGTAGTAGAGAAGGAATATCTACAGGCTTTCCACTCATTTGCTTGCCTAACCGAGTGCGTGTAGAATTCGACTCTCCTATGATTGATTTTACGGTGTGATAGATATGATAAAAACACGAAAAATGACTTTATTAGCCAATTTTCTGGCTATTGCTATAGTACTTAACATCATTGAAGCTGCAATTCCAATCATTCCTGTTCCTGGTGCAAAATTAGGATTTGCAAACATCATTACACTAATTATTTTATATGTTTATTCCTTTAAAGATAGCGTGAGTGTGACACTTTTAAGGGTGTTATTGGTGGCAATATTAAGTGGGAAGCTATTGGGTGTCACATTTTACATGAGCATAAGTGGAGCAGTACTTGCAACAATTGCTATGGGCTTTTTTAAACAACTCAACTATTTTGGTATAATTGGTGTGAGTACCTTAGGTTCTATATTTCACTCTATTGGACAAATCATTGCTGGAATATTTGTAATAGGCAGTACAGCAGTGTTAGCTTACTTACCAATCATGTTGTTTTTAAGTATACCCGC